>NZ_PIGG01000063.1 GCF_002924445.1 Minwuia thermotolerans | reverse complement strand
CCCGACAGGATCATCGAAGCCGTCAAACGCGGGCACCAAGAGTTAGATTCGCTCCACTAGGACGAGGGCTGCGTCCTTGTTCAGGATACATGGGAGGAATCAACGTCCTCATATTCTTCCTCTTCTTCTGCCCATGATACACCTGACAAGTACTTCTCATAGGTCTTTCGAAGGTACCTAAGGGAGCTTTCCTTATCGACGTTCGCCTGTAAGTGCTCCTGCACAAACCGAATCCTAGACTTGCACTCCGAAAGGACCTCGGACCAGGTCTTGACCCACACTTCAATCTGGCCGTCGTCGGACTGAAAGATTAAGCCCCTCGGCTTATCCTTTTGGCGCGTCTCGTGCTGCGCGTACTCGTCCAAGTCGTTCGAGATGACCCAAAAACTCCACGTCGTATCAAGGTGCCGGAACCGTTCGTCCGCGGCGACTGCGAAGGCGTACGACTTGATCTGCGTGATCTCATTCGCCCCCACCTTTACGGACGGGCGCTTCAACTCGACGACGAGGTGCTCCCGTTCGTCCGCATGATTCCGCGGCACTGCCCTAGACAGCATGAGGTCAATGACCCCCTTCGAGCCATCCACGCGAGTCACCGGCTTGTCTATCACCAACTCGTCGCCGATCTGCTTGCGGTGTTTCCGTAGGACCTCTGTGAGGGACTGGTCATCAACGGTGAGGCTGAATTCCTCCCCGAATACCCAAGTATTATTTTCCGCCAGAATTCGATGGAGCTGGCTGCGCTCTTTTAGGTTCTTCCTTGTGTCTGGGTCGAACAGCAGAGCTTCTAGGCCCACGAGGAACTTTAGGCGGTCGGCGACCATTCTGGACGCGCTGATGACGTTCGCTAGGTCGGCTTCCTCCAGCAGTTTCGCGAGTTCCTTTTGCTTGCGCGGAGGGAGGTCCAAAACCTCCTTTAAAATGACCTGCAATTCCTCAGGGCCGCGCTCGATCGCTTGCCGTAGCATGCGCAACTGGAACGCCTTGGTCCGCCTGTCCGACTCCGAGAACTCCGGGAGGTGCCGGTTCACGTTGAGCGCGACGATGTCGAAGACCTTACGCTCGGCCTCCTCCACCGCTGATGCCGGCTCATTCTCGTACGGATAGACGCGCTCAGACTTCCACTGCTCGATTTCCGAGCGTGCCGCCTCGGCTTCCCGCTCGCGGAAGTGTGCCTTGATCGTATCCTGAGCCGACTCGTAGACGTCCTGGAGTGCGGGGTTCATCTCGGCGAGTTCGAGTGCCCCGCTCTCATGCAGTTCCGAGATATATTTGGATTTGATATAGGCGGAGAACTGGAACCCCGGCGTGTGGAACCGCGGCTGTTTGCGCTGGAGCGGGAATCCGTTCTCGCTGCAGAGGTAGACGACGCGCTCGGTCTGCGTCTTCCACTCGACCACCTCAAGCTCCACGGGATACGTTTGGCCGTCTTCCTCGATCGGACTGAGAGCGATCTTCTCTCGATTTTCGATCGACGCCGAAGGGTCGAGCTTAATGCCCTGATAGGAGATTGTGACGTCTGGGTAATCGCTGAGGTAGAGAGCGAAGATCTCCGAAAGTTCCTGGATGGCCCCGTCACCCTCAAGCGAGCGGAAGTCTCGGTGCAGTTCGGTCACGCGCACTTCAACCCCGGTGATGGCTCTGCCCGCCACCGGGGCGGGATCGGAGACCCGCACGTCGATTAGGTTGTCTCGGATCAGCGTGATGGTGTAGTGACCTAGCTGTCCGACGTCGTCCTCGAATGTCACCGACCAGTCCGCGACGCGGCCCAGCGCGAGCGCCTTGAACCGGCCCTTGCCTTCCTTACCATGCAGCATCCGGGACTTCGTCTTCGAGCGGCTGCCGTGTGCCTTCCAGGAGCCGCCGAGTTGGCCGAAAAGCCCCGGCACATCGTCGTGGGGGATGCCGTGCCCGTTGTCGCAGACCGTGATGGACTGCATGCCAAAACTGGTTGAATCGACCGTCACGTCCACCTGAGTGGCATCCGCATCGACAGCGTTCCAGACGAGCTCTGCGACGGCCTGCACGGGCCTCGCGTTCGCAAGCCTCTCCAAGTGATCCTCTTGGACCTCGACCTTGAAATGCGTCTCAGCCATCAAGATTCACCTTAGAACCGAATAAGAACACACGCAATCGAACGGCACGCTGAGCGATACAGGATTGTGGTCCGGGCGGCCGGGATCGAACCGGCACGGGCATTCGCCCAACAGATTTTAAGTCTGTTGCGTCTACCAATTCCGCCACGCCCGGTTGCCATGACGCCGGCGGGAAGCCTGCCCCCGCGCCCGCGATTTGCCAAGGGGGCCGAGTCCACTCCTAAGTCCTAGTGGAGCGAATCTAACTCTTGGTGCCCGCGTTTGACGGCTTCGATGATCCTGTCGG
>NZ_PIGG01000062.1 GCF_002924445.1 Minwuia thermotolerans | reverse complement strand
TACGGCACGATCCTGTACGACCTCGAAGGCCGACGGGTGCTTGGCCTACTTGCTGACCGAGATGCCACGAGCGTCGAAGCGTGGCTGAGCGCGCATACGGGGATCACCGTGATCGCACGCGACCGCGGCGGGACCTACGCCCGTGCAGCGACGAAGGCCCTGCCGGACGCGGTTCAGGTCGCCGACCGCTGGCATCTGATGGCGAACGCCAGCGCCGCGTTCCTGGAGGCGGTGCGCCGGTCCATGAAGCCACTGCGCGAGGCGCTCGGCGTCGGTACCGTTGATCCCAAGCTGTTGACCAGCGTGGAGCACCGACAACTGGACGGGGCCAAACGGCGCGATGCGGAGAACGCCACGGTGCTCACCCTCGCGGAAGCGGGCATATCGTTGAGGGAGATCCGCCGGCGCACCGGCCTCAGCCGGGGGACCGTCCGGCGTATCGTGCGCGGCGAACGCGAGGACGTGTTCCAACCGCGCCGGAGCACGCTGGCGCCCTACGTGTGGATCGGCGTGGAATAAGGCCCCCGTATGAGGGGTGGTCGGCGTCCAATCGGGACCCCTCTGGGGATGGGATTCACAGTGCTCCCGGATTTTTCTCGGGAGCCTGGATTGGGATGTTGGTTGTGGAGACGATCGCGAAGATCCGCCGAGCGCATTTCGTCCATGGCAAGGCGATCAAGGCGATCAGCCGCGAGCTGAAGGTGTCGCGGAAGGTCGTGCGCAAGATTTTACGGTCTGGGGAGACGGCGTTCGCCTATGAACGTCGGGTTCAGCCGATGCCGAAGATCGGCCCGTGGCGGGACGAGCTCGATCGACTTCTGGCGACGAACGCTGCGCGATCGTCGCGCGAACGTCTGACGTTGGTTCGTGTCTTCGAGGAGCTGCGCGGACTCGGCTACGCGGGCGGCTACGACGCGGTGCGGCGCTACGCGGCCTCGTGGCGCCGACGGGAGAGCGCAGCGGCGGCTTCGGCGTTCGTGCCGTTGAGCTTTGCGCCGGGCGAGACCTACCAGTTCGACTGGAGCCACGAGATCGTTCTGATCGGCGGCGTCACGGTGACCGTGAAGGTCGCCCATCTCCGGCTCTGCCACAGCCGGATGCTGTTCGTGCGGGCCTATCCGCGCGAGACGCAGGAGATGGTGTTCGACGCTCACGATCGGGCGTTCGCCTTCTTCAAGGGCGCGTGCACGCGGGGCGTCTACGACAACATGAAGACGGCGGTGGACGCGATCTTCACCGGCCGGGAGCGCCGCTACAACCGGCGCTTCCAGCAGATGTGCGGCCACTATCTGGTCGAGCCGGTGGCGTGCACGCCGGCCGCCGGCTGGGAGAAGGGCCAGGTCGAGAACCAGGTGGGCGTTGTGCGGCGGCGGTTCTTCGCGCCGCGTGTGCGGGTGAAGAGCTATTCGGAACTGAACGCCTGGCTGCTCGATCGCTGCGTCGCGTGGGCGAAGGCGCAGCCCCACCCCGAAGCGCGGGAGAAGACGATCTGGGAGATGTTCGAGGCCGAGCGGCCCAGCCTCGTGCCCTACCGCGGCCCGTTCGACGGCTTCCACGCCGTGCCGGCGGCGGTCTCGAAGACCTGCCTCGTGCGCTTCGACAACAACAAGTACTCGGTCGCGGCCGGCGCCGTGGGCCGGCCGGTGGAGATCCGCGCCTATGCCGACCGGGTCGAGCTCCGCCAGGACGGACGGATCGTGGGCGCGCACGCCCGCGCCTTCGGACGCGGCGAGACGGTCTACGATCCCTGGCATTATGTTCCGGTGCTGGCGCGCAAGCCCGGTGCCCTCCGGAATGGCGCGCCGTTCAAGGACTGGGTGCTGCCGGCGTCGATCGAGCGGACGCGACGCAAGCTGCGCGCCGTCGCCGACGACGACCGGCAGATGGTCGATATCCTCGCCGCTGTACTGACGGACGGCCTGTCTGCGGTCGAGGCCGCCTGTGCGGAAGCGCTCGCCGAGGGCGTCTGCTCCGCCGACGTCATCCTCAACATCCTGGCCCGCCGGCGCGATCCGGCGCCGCCCATGACTATCATGACGCCAGAGGCGCTGCGGCTCGCGTCAGAGCCCGTCGCCGACTGCGCCCGCTATGACAGCCTCAGGAGGGCCCTCTGATGGAGCGCACCGAGATCCTCGCCGCCATGGGCGGCCTCAAGCTCTTCGGCATGAAGGCGGCCTATGACGAGATCGTCGCAACCGCGGTGAAGCGCCAGCACGAGCCGCAGCGCCTGGTCGGCGATCTGCTGACGGCCGAGATCAGCGAGAAGCTGGTCCGCTCGATCAAGTACCAGATGACTGTCGCTCGCATGCCGTTCGCCAAGGAGATCGAGGAGTTGGTCTTCGACGGCATGCCGGTCAACCAGACCCTGGTCCGCGACCTCGCCGGCGGCGGGTTCCTGGAGCAGCAGCGCAACGTCGTGCTGATCGGCGGCACGGGAACCGGCAAGACGCATCTCGCCGTCGGCATCGCCCGCGCCTGCATCCGCGGCGGCGCCCGCGGACGCTTCTTCAACGTCGTCGATCTCGTCAACAGACTCGACGCCGAGGCTCGCGCCGGTCGCCAGGGCCGCATCTGTGACCAACTCGGCCGCCTCGACTTCGTCGTTCTCGACGAACTCGGCTACCTGCCCTTCGCCCAGTCCGGCGGACAGCTGCTCTTCCATCTGATCAGCCGCCTCTACGAACAGACCTCCGTCATCGTCACCACCAACCTCGCCTTCGGCGAATGGCCCAGCGTCTTCGGCGATGCCAAGATGACGACGGCGCTCCTCGACCGGCTCACTCATCACTGCGATATACTCGAGACCGGCAACGAGAGCTGGCGCTTCAAGACCCGCGCCTGATCCCCCAAAAAACCAGAAACGCCGGCCCGCCCGCCGCTCCGCCTACGGCTCCGCGCCAGGCGGCCCGGCACCGTTCACGCCGACTGCTGCAGGGGTCCCTTTTGCAAGCCGCTACGGGGTCCCGTTCCAACGCCGATTGACACCCTACGAGCAAATGCTCGACAAACTCTGGAACGAGGGCTTCCGCAACGGGGCCGAATTGCACCGCCAGGTCCGTGCGGCCGGGTTCAGGGGCAGCCTCCGGGTCGTCACGGAGTGGACGACACGCAGACGGCAGGATCTGAAAGCGGCAGAAACGTGCGTGCCCCGCAAGGCGCCCGCCGCGCGCACGGTGGCGAAAATGCTGACGACGCACCGCCACGGC
>NZ_PIGG01000061.1 GCF_002924445.1 Minwuia thermotolerans | reverse complement strand
TGACCAGCCCCCAGCGATTGGTCCGGGTGGAATGTTAGTGCATGGGCGGCTTTGCCGCCAAGCCGGCCGGCTGGTGAAGCGGAGCGGAGCCTGACGGCCAGCCTGGCGGAATGATGACCTCCGGCGCCGGTGGTCGGTAGCCGAGACGGCTGTGCGGTCGGATCGTGTTGTAGTGACGGCGCCATTGTTCGATGACCACCTGCGCCTCCTTCAGCGTGTAGAAGATTTCCCCGTCGAGCAGCTCGTCCCGGAACCGGGCATTGAAGCTCTCGATAAAGCCGTTCTCCCAGGGTGACCCCGGCTCGATGAACGCCGTTCTGGCGCCCACCGCTGATATCCAGCGCCGCACGGCCTCGGCGACGAACTCGGGGCCATTGTCGGAGCGAACGAAGGCCGGTGGACCGCGGAGAATGAACAGGTCCGTCAGGACGTCGATCACATCGACCGACGAGAGCTTCCGGCGAACCCGGATCGCCAGGCTCTCGCGCGTGAACTCGTCCAGCACGTTCAAGGTCCGGAAGGTCCGGCCATCATGTGTCCGGTGGTGGACGAAGTCATAGGACCAGACATGGTTGGGCCGTTCTGCCCGCAGCCGCATGCAGGATCCGTCGCCCAGCCACAGCCGCCGCCTCTTCGGCTGCCGGGCCGGTACCTTCAACCCCTCGCGCCGCCAGAGGCGCTCGACCCGCTTGTCGTTGATCTGCCAGCCGGCCTCCCGAAGCAAGGCCGCGATCCGGCGATAGCCGTATCGGCCATACTGACGGGCCAGCTCGATCATGTCCGCCACCAGCCGGGCCTCGTCATCACGTCCACGCGGGAGATGGCGCTGCGTGGAGCGGTGCTGGCCGAGAACCCGGCAGGCCCGGCGCTCCGATATCCGGAGACGCCGGCGGACATGATCGATGCAACGTCGGCGACGCGAGGGGCTCAGAAGTTTCCCTTCGCAGCTTCACTCAGAATCTGCTTGTCCAGGGTCAGGTCGGAGACCGCCCGGCGCAGCCGCTCGTTCTCCTTCTCGAGCTCCTTCAGACGCCGCAGCTGATCGCCGCTCATGCCGCCATATTCCCTGCGCCATCGGTAGAAGGTGACTTCGCTGATACCCAGCTGCCGGATCGCATCCGCCATCGACATGCCCTGGCTGTGCAGGACGTCCGCCTGGCGGAGCTTGCCCACGATCTCCTCAGGCTTGTGACGCTTCCTTGCCATCTTTGATCCTCCTTGTTCCAAAACATCAGGATGGACCAATTCAATGGGGGAGGCTCAGAGGAGATAGTCCGAGAACTGCTCCACCATGCCGATGATGATGCCGCCGACCAGGGCGCCCGGGATCGAGCCGAAGCCGCCCACGACCGCGCCGGCGAAGGCCTTGATGGCGATGAAGCCGATCGAGGGATCCATGACGTTGGCGATGGGCATCATCATGACGCCGGTGATCCCCGCCACGCCGGTGGAGATGCCCCAGATCAGCGAGAAGATCATCGCCACCGGGATGCCCATGTAGTAGGCGGCGAGCTGGTTCTGCGAGGCCGCCTGCATGGCGACGCCGACCCGGGTGCGCTGGAAGAAGAAATAGAGCGCCGCGCACAGCACCAGGGTTCCGCCCATGGCCGCCAGCTTGCCGACGTCCAGCGTCACGCTGGCGACCTGCATCGCCTTGCCGGTGAACGGCGTCAGGAAGGCGATCTGCTCGACATTGTAGGCGTAGGGCATGACGAAGCGCAGCACGTAGCCGATGCCGATCGTCGCCATGACGATGGAGAACTGCGGCTGGCCGATCAGCCGGCGGATGACCACGATGTCCAGGAAGAACCCGAACACGATCATCACGGCGATGGTCAGCAGGAAGCCGAGCCAGTAGTTCAGCCCGAGCACGCCGATCAGGCCGAAGGCGATGAACGCGCCGACCATCATCAGGTCGCCCTGGGCGAAGTTGACCACTTCCGTCGCCTTGTAGATCAGCACGAAGCCGAGCGCGATCAGGCCGTAGATGCAGCCGAGCGAAAGCCCGTTGATCAGCAACGAGATGTAGATCTGCATGGTATCCACAGGCGTTCATCCTCCCCAATGCCGCCCGGCATCCTGAATCTGTCGATCCGGTTTGCCCGGACCGCCCCCTCCGCCGGTGCGCCTTCCGTTGTCGTCTCCGAGGCGCTAGCTTTTGATCCGGCAGGTCGGCGAAGCATAAGCGACGGTCATGGCCTGTCAATCGGCTCGGGAAGGGGAGGAATACCTTGGCCTACGCGATACCTTTCGTGCGCGAGATGGACTTCGAATACGGCGAGCCGGACCGGCTCAGCCCGCTGATTCGCCGTGTCGTCTGCCGCAATCCGGGCGCCTTCACCTTCATGGGCACGGGCACCTACATCATCGGCGAGGGCAGGGTCGCCATCGTCGACGCCGGCCCGGCGGACCCGAATCACATCGCGGCGGTCCTCAAGGCCGTGGAAGGGGAGACGGTGACCCACCAGCTGGTCACCCACACCCATGTCGACCACTCGCCCGGGGCGCGCCTGATCAAGGAAGCCACCGGCGCCGAGACCTGGGCCTATGGTCCGCACGGCTCCGGCAAGGACGGCCCGAAGGTAGAGGAGGGCGGCGACTTCGACTTCGTCCCCGACCACCAGGTGCGCGACGGCGACGTCATCGAGGGCGACGGCTGGTCGGTCGAGTGCGTGCACACGCCCGGTCACACCTCCAATCACATCTGCTTCGGCCTGCGCGAGGAGAAGGCGCTGTTCACGGGCGACCACATCATGGGCTGGTCGACCACCATCGTCTCGCCGCCGGACGGCGACATGACCGACTATTTCGCTTCGCTGGACAAGCTGCTGGCACGCGACGACGTCCGCTACTACCCGACCCACGGCGTGCCGATCGACAACGTCCACGACTTCGTCCGCGCCTACCGCGCCCACCGGCAACTGCGCGAGCAGCAGATCCTGGAGGTGCTGGCCGACGGGCCGAAGACGATTCCGGAGATGGTCGCGGTGATGTACGCCGACGTCGACCGCTCCCTGCACCGCGCCGCGGCGCGCTCGGTCTTCGCGCATCTGCTGCACATGACAGGCGACGGCCGCGTGAAGGCCGACGGCGAGCCGACCGCAAACGCCGCCTACAGGGTCTGAGCCGGGCGCTGGCGCAGCCGTGACTGGCGCGGAACCGCCGACGGCGCTAGATCAGGCGTCATGGGCGACTTCCTGATCGAGAACGAGGGCGCGGTCCGCATCGCCGTCTTCGTCATCATCCTGGCCGGCATGGCGGGGCTGGAGCGGCTCGTGCCGAAACGCCCGCTGGGCCAGCCACGCCTCAGGCGCTGGTTCGGCAATCTGGCGGTGGTGGCCATCGACACCGCCGCGCTCAGGCTGCTCTTCTTCTTCCTCCCGGCGCTCGCCGTGGGATTTGCGGCGTGGCTCGAAGCCGAGGGCGTGGGTCTGCTGAACGCCGTCGCGCTGCCGTACTGGGCCGAGTTCCTGATCGCGGTCCTGATTCTGGATCTGGTCATCTATGGCCAGCATGTCGCCTTCCACCACGTCCCGTTCCTCTGGCGGATGCACCGCATGCATCATGCGGACCTGGACATCGACGTGACCACGGGGCTGCGCTTCCACCCCGCCGAGATCGTCCTGTCGATGCTGTTGAAGCTTGCGGTCATCGCCGCGCTCGGCGCCCCGGCGCTGGCCGTGCTGGTGTTCGAGATCGCGCTCAACGGCCTGGCCATGTTCAACCATTCCAACATCGATCTGCCGGTCTGGCTGGAGCGTCCCCTGCGTCGGCTGATCATCACCCCCGACGTCCATCGCGTGCACCATTCGACCATCCCCCGCGAGCACAACTCGAACTTCGGCTTCAACCTCTCGGTCTGGGACCGCATCTTCCGCACCTGGCGGGCGCAGCCGGAGAAAGGTCACCGGGGCATGGAAATCGGCCTCAGCGCCTATCGCGACGGCGCGCGGCAGGGACTGCTGTGGATGATGGCCCTGCCGTTCCGGCGGCTATGAGCGCCGCCCTCAGCGTCGTCATTCCGGCGCTGGACGCCGCCCGGACCATCGGCGCGGCCATCGACAGCGTGGCCAGCCCGCACACGGGCGAGATTCTCGTGGCCGACGGCGGCTCGACGGACGACACGCGGGCCGTCGCGGAAGCTCATGGCGCGCGGGTGATCGAGGTGCCCAAGGGACGTGGCGCTCAACTTTGCGCCGGCGCGGCGGCGGCGGGCGGCGGCTGGCTGTTGTTCCTGCACGCCGACACCCGGCTCAGCCCGTCCTGGCAGGCCGAGGCCGGCAACTTCATGGACATTCCGTCGAACCGGCGGCGGGCCGGCGTCTTCCGCTTTCGCCTCGACAGCAGTGCGCCCGAGGCGCGGCGGCTGGAGGGCCGTGTGGACTGGCGCTGCCGCAGGCTGGGTCTGCCCTATGGCGATCAGGGCCTGCTGATCTCACGCCGCCTCTACGAGGAGATCGGCGGTTTCGCCCCGGTTCCCCTGATGGAGGATGTCGACATCGTCCGCCGCATCGGCCGCAGGCGGCTGCATTTCTTCGACGCGGCGGCGATTACCTCGGCGGCGAAGTTCGAGCGCGACGGCTGGCGGCGGCGTTCGGCGCGCAATCTCGTTTGCCTGACGCTGTGGTTCGCCGGGGTTCCACCGCGACTGATCGCGCGGCTCTACGGCCGATGAGACGGACCCTGATCGTCTTCGCGAAGGCCCCGCGCATGGGCTCGGTGAAGACCCGGCTGGCGCGCGGCATCGGGGACGCGGCGGCGCTGAGGTTCTACCGCGCGACCCTGTCGCGGACCATCGGCCTGGGGCGCGGCCTGAAGGGCGTCGAAACGCTGGTCAGGGTAACGCCGGACGCCGCCAAGGACAGCCGCGCCTTTCCCGCCGGCCTGCCGCGCCTGCCCCAGGGCTGCGGCGACATCGGCGAGCGGATGAAGCGGGCGCTCGATGCCGCGCCGGGCGACGCGGTGCTGGTCGGCTGCGACATACCCGGGATGACCGCCGACGACCTCCGCGCGGCCTTCGCCGCGCTGCGACGCCACGAGGCCGTCTTCGGTCCGGCGGCCGATGGCGGATTCTGGCTCGTGGGACTGAAAAGGGGCTTCCGCCCGGCGCGTCTGTTCCGCGGGGTGCGCTGGTCTTCGCCGGAGACCCTGGCCGACAGCCTCGCCGCGCTGCCCGCCCATGCGCGGGTGGCGCGCCTGCGCACCTTGAACGATGTCGACGATGTGGACGATTATGCTGCGCTCGGGTCCGGGAGCGGGGGTACATCATGAAGTTCGGCATCGGACAGGCGGTCACGCGCGTCGAGGACCGGCGGTTCACCACCGGCCTGGGCAATTATCTGGACGACGCGGCGCCCGAAGGCTGCCTGCACGGCTTCGTGGTGCGCGCGCCGGTCGCGCACGCCCGTCTCCGCTCGATCGACGTCGGGGCCGCCCGCGCGGCGCCCGGCGTCCGGGCCGTCTACGTGGGGCAGGACTGGCCCGACGCCGGGCTGAAGCCGATCCCGATCCGCGCCGCGCTGGAGAACGTGGACGGAACGCCGCTTGCCGTGCCGCCGCGCTGGCCGCTGGCGATCGGCCGCGTGCGCCACGCCGGCGAGGGCGTCGCCTTCATCGTCGCCGAGAGCCGGCGCGCCGCCGAGGACGCGACCGACCTGGTCGAGGCCGACTATGACGAACTCGACGTGGTGACGGATTCGGTCGCCGCGCTGGGCGACGGTGCGCCGCTGCTGCACGAGGAAGCGCGCGGCAACCGCGCCTTCCACTGGTCGAAGGGCGAGCGGGCGCCGGTGGAGAAGGCGCTGGCGGAGGCCGCCCACGTCGCCGAGCTCCGGCTGGTCAACAACCGCATCGTCATCAACCCGATGGAGCCGCGCGGCGCGCTCTGCCTCTATGACGCCGACAGCGGCGCGTTCACGCTCTCGGGCTCGATCCAGAACGTCTTCATGTTCCGCACCCTGCTCGCCGAGCAGATCTTCGGCATCGATCCGGCGAAGCTCAGGGTCGTCGCCTATGACGTTGGCGGCGGCTTCGGCGGCAAGAACCAGATCCAGCCCGAGCACGCCCTGGTGATGCACGCCGCCCGTGATCTCGCCGCGCCGGTGAAATGGGTCTCCGACCGGGCCGAAGGGTTCCTGACCGACGGGCAGGGCCGCGACCAGCAGACCCGTGTCCGCCTGGCGCTCGACAAGGATCACCGCTTTACCGGTCTTTACGTCGAGACCACGGCCAATCTGGGCGCCTATCTGTCCACCAACGGCCCCGTCGTGCCGACGGGCGCCACGGCCTCGGTGCTGGGCGGGGCCTATGACATACCTTCCGTCTATACCGAGGTGCGCGGCGCCTTCACCAACACGGTGCCCACGGATGCCTATCGCGGCGCCGGGCGGCCCGAGGCCTGCTACCTGCTGGAGCGCGTGGTGGAGATTGCCGCGGCCGATCTGGGCGTCGACTCGATCGAGCTCCGGCGCCGCAACCTGATCCGGCCGGAGAAGCTGCCCTACAGGGCGTCGCTGGGCCATCTGATCGATTCCGGCGGCTTCGAGGACCTGATGGATCGCGCCATCGCCAACGCGGACTGGGACGGGTTCGAGGCGCGCAAGGCGCAGTCCGCCGCCCGGGGCCGCATCCGGGGGCGGGGGCTGGCCTGTTACCTGGAGGCGACGCTGGGTGTGCCCAACGAATACGCCCGGATCGACTTCGACGCCGATGGCGGGGTTACGCTCTCGGTCGGCACCCAGTCCAATGGCCAGAGCCACGAAACCACCTTTGCGCAGATCGTCCACGAGAAGCTGGGTGTGGATTTTCACAGGATCCGCTTTCGCCAGTCGGACACGGCGGCGACGCCGCTCGGAAACGGTCATGGCGGCTCGCGTTCGCTGCAGCTCGCCGGCAGCGCCATTCTCGGCGCCTCGGACAAGGTAATCGAAAAGGCGAAGGCGCTGGCCGGCGAACTGCTGGAGGCGGCGGCCGCCGACATCGAACTGCGTGACGGCGCGTTCCGGGTCGTCGGCACCGACCGCAGCGTCGGCTGGGACGCGGTAGCGGAGGCTGCCTTCGCGGCGGGCCGCTCGGAATCCGACCGGGGCCTTTCCGGCGACGACGAGTACACCCGCGCCGGCAATGCGTATCCGAACGGCTGCCACATTGCCGAGGTGGAGATCGACCCGGAGACCGGCCTGATCGATGTCGTCGACTACACGGCGGTCGACGATTTCGGCCGCATCGTCAATCCGCTGGTGGTCCGCGGCCAGGTGATGGGCGGCATCGTTCAGGGGCTCGGCCAGGCGGTGCTGGAGCACACGGTCTACGATACGGAAACGGCGCAGCTCGTCTCCGGCACGTTCATGGACTACGCCATGCCGCGGGCCGATCATCTGCCCGCGACCCGGATCGACTTCTACGAAGACGCGCCGACCGAGACCTCGCCGATGGGTGTCAAGGGCTGCGGCGAGGCGGGCACCATCGCGGGCTCGCCCGCGATCGTCTCGGCGGTCTGCAACGCGCTGGGTCTGCGCCATATCGACATGCCGCTGACCCCGGAGAAGGTGTGGGCGGCGGCGCGCGGCCGCTGACCCCGAGACAATGTGTCGGCGGCGACAGTATTTGACGTAGCAACCGGCTACTTATTTCAGACAGAAGGCGAATTTCAGCGCCGAACGCCCTGAACGGGCGGAGGATGGGGTAGCCAATGTCCTTCGAAGGGGCGCCTATCGAGCCCGATGTCTGGCATGAATATGAGGAAGGCGGCGGCTTCATCCTCGACGAAACGCTGGCGTTCAGGCGCAGCCTGACGCGGCGCGGCTACGACTACTGGCGCGACCTTCGCGGTGACGCCGCCGGTCCGCGCAAGTCCGATCTCGATCCCGCCAGCATCGTGCCTCTGCTGCCCTATGTCGTGCTGATCGACATTATCCGGGACGCGAACGGCGCGCGCGACTACCGGGTCCGGCTGATGGGCACGGTGGCGGCCGCGAACCACGGCGACGGCACCGGGATGCTGGTTTCGAGGCACTTGAGCGGCAAGCCTCTCTACCGCATCCGCGGCGCGATAGACCACGTCGCCCGAAATGGCCGGCCCGTGCGGCTGGCGTCGGTTTCGGGCTACGAGAACCGGGAGTGGCTCCACGGCGAGGGCTTCTATGCGCCGCTGCTATCGGAGGCAGGCGGTCTGGATCACGTCTTCATCGTGGCCGACATCTGGTCCTCGGCGGCGCCGGTCAACGCCGCCCCGGACGAGGGCTGAACACCGTCCCCGCGCTCAGCCCTTCGGCGCGATCACCGCGTCGAGGGCGACCGCGCCATCGGGCCCGGCCAGGATCGGGTTGACGTCGATCGACTCGAAGCGGTCGGCATTGGCCGCGGCGAACACCGACAGCCGGGAGAGTATTTTCGCCAGCGCGTCCAGGTCGGCCGGCGCCGCGCCGCGCGCACCCTGCAGCAGGGGCAGGCCCTTCAGTTCCCCGATCATCCGCCGCGCCTCGGCCCGCCCGAACGGGGCGACGCGGAAGGTGACATCCTTCAGCACCTCGACGAAGACGCCGCCCAGGCCGAACATCACCGTCGGTCCGAAAACGGGGTCGTTCTGCACGCCGATGATGCATTCGACGCCGCCCTTCGCCATGGGCGCGACCAGAACGCCGTCGATAACGGCCTTCGGCGCATGCTCCCGCGCGCCGGCCATGATCGCCTCGAAGGCGGCTTCGGCCTCCTCCGGGCCGATGTTGAGCTTCACGCCGCCGATGTCGGACTTGTGCTGGATGTCGGCCGAGAGAATCTTCATCACCGTCCGCGTACCGAGCGCCTCGACCGCGGCCCTTGCCTCGACGGCGGAGGTCGCGACCTTCATTTCCGGATAGGGCACGCCGGCGGCGGCCAGAAGCTGAGCCGCCTCGTACTCGTTCGGCGTCGTTGCCGGGATCGCCCCGGTGACGGGCGCATCGGGCAGGGGGTCGTCGTCGCCGCCGCGGTCGAAGCCCTCCCGGATGCGCGCCAGCGCCTCGAGGATGCGCAGGCCGCGGTTCATGTCCTCCATGACCAGGTACTGGTTGGCCTCGAACTTCCGGCGGTTTTCGTCGTTGCAGAGCATGGAGACCGCCATGATCGCGTCCGGATACTTCTTCCGGATCGCGGGGAAGATCTCGTTCATGCCCACCATGATCCGGTCAGAGAAACCGACCGCGGACAGGAAGATCATGGTCATGTCGACCTTGCCGTGCTCCAGCATCGCCTCCAGTCCCTTGCCCAGCAGGTCGAACTGGTTCGTGGCCATGGCGGTGACGTCGACCGGGTTGCGTGCCGAGGCGTAGGGCATGGCCGCCTTGACCCCGTCCTGCGCAATGGCCGGCAGTTCCGGCACTTCCAGGCCGATCTTCTCGGCCTCGTCGGAGGCCATGACGCCTGCGCCGCCGGAGACGGTGACGATGCCCAGCCGCCGGCCCTTCGGCAGCGGGCTGGTCAGCGCCGCCGCGGCGACGTCCATCATCTCCTCCAGGCTGTGGGCGCGGTAGACGCCGTACTGGCGGAAGACGGCGTCGAAGACCGCATCCGCGCCGGCCAGCGAAGCCGTGTGGGTCGCGGCCGCCGCCGCGCCGACCTCGGATGCGCCGACCTTCATGGCGATCACGGGCTTGCGCGCCGCCCGCGCCAGCTTCAGCGCCGCGATCAGCCTGTCGGCGTTCTTGCAGCCCTCCATGTAGGCGGTGATGACCTTCGTCTCCGGGTCGCGCGCGCCGAAGGCGATGCAGTCGGCGACGTCGACGTCGACCTCGTTGCCGGTGGCGACCCAGGTGCGGATGCCGAGACCCAGCTCCCTGGCCTGCACCAGGATATGCGCGCCGACCGCGCCCGACTGGGTCATGATCGTCAGCCCGCCGGGCTTCGGCCAGCCATGGTCGAACATCGACGAGAAGGTGCCGATGGCCCAGGTCGCCGGCGTCAGCGTGCCGAGGCAGTTCGGCCCGCAGATCAGCATGCCCGACTGCGCGCTGATCTCGCGCAGGCGCTCCTGCCAGACCGCGCCTTCGCCGCCGACCTCGGCGAAGGAGGAGGAGAAGATGACGCAGGACTTCACGCCCGCTTCGGCCGCGGCCTCGACGACACTGACGACCGCTGGCGCGGGCACGGTGACGATCGCCATGTCGATCGGCTGCCCCACGTCGCGGATGTCGGCATAGGCCTTCAGGCCCTGGATCTCGCTCTCGCGGGGATTGATCGGGTAGATCGGCCCCTCGAAGGGCGCCTGGAGCATGTAGCGGATCGGCCGGCCGCCGAACTTGTAAGGCTCGTTCGAAGCGCCGATCACCGCAATGGACCGCGGTGTGATCAGCGCCGTGAGGTCACGGGGCTCGTTCATGGCTGTCCTTCCGGCGTCAGGCCGCAAGCTGCATCAGGTCGGCGACGGAGGGCTGATCCTCGATCGCCATCACGGCGGCCTTCAGCGCGCCGGCGCGGTTGCCGCCGATGACGGGCCCGGCAAGCATGTCGAACTTGTGGGCGATGCGGTGGCCCTGCGCAGCCACGTCATCCGCCGGAATGCCGGAATCGTGCTCCGCCGAAAGCCGCCTTCCGTCCCGGGTCTCGATGACGATCTCGGACCAGGTGGACGGGACGCCGGAGACGAGGTCGACGCCGACCTTCTCGCGGATGGCGTTGAGCCGGGCGTCGGTCGCGTTGGCTTCGTTGTAACTGGCCATGCCCGCCGTATCGATGCCGGCCAGCGCGAAGGCCGCGGTCATGCGCAGCGAGAACTTGGTCTCCAGTCCCGTCTTCGGTGCGGGAATGTTGCAGACCCGGTCGGCGCCCTTCTCGACACGGAGCGTCGCGGAGACGATGTCCGCCGGGTCCAGCGTCTCGCCGGTCCTGAGCCTGGTCCCGCACTCGATGCCCGCGTGAGTGAGGTAGCAGGCGGCGTGGTACTTGAAGAGGTTGTTGCGCACGTGGAAACCGCCGCCCGGCGCGGGGCCGGTCGCGGCCTCCGGATTGAAGTGCTTCGAGTGGGTATCGGCGAAGCCCTGGGCGCAGTCCAGGATGTCGCCGCGGGAGGAAAAGCCGCGGCTGGCCATGGTCGCGGCCAGCAGGCCCGCCTCGGTCGCCCGTCCCGCATGGAAGGGCTTGCAGTCGGTGCCGAACTGGCTCTTCAGGCCCGCCGCCATGGTGCCGGCGATGCCGAAGGCGCGGGCCATCCGCTCCTCGTCCAGCCCCAGCAGCCGTCCGCAGGCGGCGGCGGCCCCGAAGGTTCCCGCCGTCGCCGTCGAATGGAAGCCCATGGCGTAGTGCCCGGGCATGACCAGCGCGCCGACCCGGCAGGCGGTCTCATAGCCGGCGACGAAGGCGGTCAGCACCTCGGCGCCCGAGGCCCCGGTCTTCTCCGCCAGGGCCAGCAGGCCGCCGGCGACCGCCACCGTCGCGTGGCCGGAAAGGGTCATGTTGACGTCGTCATAGTCGTGGGCGTGGCTGGCGGTGCCGTTCACCAGCGCCGCCTGGCGGCTGGCCAGCTTGCGGCCCAGACCGACCAGGGTCGCCTGCGGATGGCCGCCCTGGTCCTCGGCCTCCTCGGCGACCAGGCGCGTGCAAGGCTCGGACGCCCCGGCGATGGTGACGCCGAACCAGTCCAGCAGGCACTGGCGGGCGACCGCCCGGGCGTCGTCGTCTATGTCATCGATCGCCAGCCCCGACGCCATCCGCGCCAGGGTGCGGGTCACCTCCGTATCGGCCATGGGCCAGCATCCTCCCTCAGCGCCCCTTGAAACGGGGTTCGCGTTTTTCGGCGAAGGCAAGCATAGCTTCCTTCGAATCCTCCGTCTTCCCCAGCTCCCACGTCATGGTCTGCTCGAAGCGGTAGCCGTCGCGCAGGCTCATTTCCTCGAAGGTGTTGGCCGAGTGCTTGGCGATCTCGACCGCCACGGGACTCTTGGAGGCGATCTCGGCGGCGATGGCGTGGGCCGCGGGGATCAGCTCGTCGCGGGGCACGCAGGCCTCGGCGACACCCAGCCGGTAGCATTCCTCGCCCGAGACGCGCATGCCGGTGAACATCATCCGCCGCGTGCGGCTGTGACCGAACAGCCGCATGCAGTGTCGCCCGCCGCCGGCGAGGCCGACATTGATCTCCGGCAGACCGATCGAGGCGTCGTCGGCGCAGACGATGATGTCGGCGGATGCGACCAGCGCCAGTCCCGCGCCCAGCGCCGCGCCACCGACGGCGGCGACGACCGGAATGCGGCATTCCATGATCGAGTGGAAGCATTCCCGGGCGCGGCGGCTGTGCTGCCAGTGGTCGCCCGGGCCGCGCTTCGACTTCGCCCGGTCCTTGATCTCGGCGCCGGCGGAGAAGTGCTTGAAGGCTGAGCAGAGCAGGATCGCGCGGGCTTCCGGCGCGTCCGAAAGCCGGTCGAAGACCAGCATCATCTGGTCGTGGAAGGGCTGCGACTGCGCGTTGACCGGGCCGGCGGCCATGGTCACGGTGGCTACGTGATCGTCGCCGATCTCGCAGCGGATGAGTTCGGTGCCGTAATCCATGATCAGGCGTAGGACAGGCTGATGAACTCGGCCACCATGGCCGGGCGCTCCTGACCTTCGATCTCCATGGAGACCTCGGCGATGAGCTGTACGCCGTCACCGGCGATGTCGTTCACTTCCTTGATCTTCTGGCGCAAGCGCACCCGGCTGCCCGCCGGCACCATGTTGGTGAAGCGGATCTTGTTGGTGCCGTAGTTGATGCCGCGGCTGCGCTTCCTGATTTCCAGGGTCTGCGCCGAGAGCATCGGTACCAGTGACAGCGTCAGGAAGCCGTGGGCGATGGTCTTGCCACCCGGCATCTCCTTCTTCGCCCGCTCGACATCGACATGGATCCACTGGTGATCGCCGGTGGCGTCGGCGAACTTGTCGATCATCTCCTGGTCCACGGTCACCCATTCGGAGACCCCGCAGTCCTCGCCCACGTGCTTCTTCAGGTCCTGTGGCGTTTCGACGGTCAGCATCTGGTTTCCCCTCCGGTACTTCGTTGTCAGTAGGATCGCGGCAGACCGAGCACGTTCTGCGCGACGTAGTTGAGGATCATGTTGGTGGAGATCGGCGCGGTCTGGAACAGGCGGCATTCGCGCCATTTGCGCTCGATGTGGTACTCGCGGGCGAAGGCGAAGCCGCCATGGGCGGTGAAGCAGGCTTCCGCCGCGTGCCAGGCCGCTTCCGAGGCCAGCATCTTGGCGATGTTCGCCGCCTCGCCGCAGTCGAGGCCCGCCTGGAACAGCGCCGCGCCCTGACGCACCATCATGTCGGCGGCCTGGATTTCCGCATAGGCGCGGGCGATCGGGTGCTGCACCGCCTGGTTGGAGCCGATGGCGCTGCCGAAGACCACGCGCTCATTGGAATAGGCCACGCCCTTCTCGATGAACCACTTGCCGTCGCCGATGGCCTCGGAAGCCACCAGCACGCGCTCGGCGTTCATGCCCGAGAGGATGTACTTGAAGCCGCGGCCCTCGTCGCCGATCAGCGCCGAGGCCGGGATGCGCATGTTGTCGAAGAAGACCTCGTTGGTGTTGTGGTTCACCATGGTCTTGATCGGCCGGATCTCGCAGCCCTTGCCGACGACCTCGCGCAGGTCGACGAGGAAGACTGACAGCCCGTCGGTGCGTTTCTTCACCTCGTCGGGCGATGTGGTGCGCGCCAGCAGCAGCATCAGGTCCGACTGGCGCGCCCGGCTGGTCCAGATCTTCTGGCCGTTGATCACGTACTCTTCGCCCTCGCGCACGGCGCGTGTCTTGAGCTGCGTGGTGTCGGAGCCGGTCGTCGGTTCGGTGACGCCGAAGGCCTGCAGGCGCAGTTCGCCGGTCGCGATCTTCGGCAGGTACTGCTGCTTCTGCGCCTCGGAACCGTGCCGGAGCAGGGTGCCCATGATGTACATCTGCGCATGGCAGGCGGCGGCCGAACAGCCGCTGGCGTGGATGGTTTCCAGGATCACGGAGGCGGCACGGAGCGGCAGGCCGGAGCCGCCATATTCCTCCGGGATCAGCGCGGCGAGATAACCGCTCTCGGTCAGCGCATTGACGAAGGCGTCCGGATATTCGGATTTCTCGTCCAGTTCGTGCCAGTACTCCTGCGGGAACTTCTCGCAGATCCGGCGCACCTGGTCGCGGAGATCAGGCCAGTCCGGGCCCAGCTCCATCCAGGCGCCGTCATTGGTCGTCATCGTCGTGTCGGCGTTCATGATTTCTCCTCCCCCGGATTCCCCGCGCCTACTCGGCCGCCACCGCGTGGGACGCCGGCCTGAAGCCCTTGGGCTGCCCGGCCTTCGCAACCATGCCGTGCAGGGGCTCGTCGGGCAGGTTCTCCGAGAGCAGGCCCCGGATTTCCAGCAGGCGGTCGAGATCGATGCCGGTCTTCACACCCATGGCCTCGAACATGAAGACCAGGTCGTCCATGACCACATTGCCCGTCGCCATCGGCGCGAAGGGGCAGCCGCCCAGCCCCGCCAGCGAGGCGTCGAATGCGCGGCAGCCGGCCTCGTAGGCGGCCAGCGCGTTGGCGAGGCCGAGGCCGCGCGTGTCATGGAAATGGGCGACGATGGTCGTGTCCTTGCCGAACCGGTCGATGGCCTGGCGGAAGACGTTCTTCACCTGCGCCGGGTTGGCGTAGCCGACGGTGTCGGCGATGGCGACCTCGGCGGCGCCGCGCTTGAGATACTCCTCGATCAGCCACATCACGCGGGCCGGCGGGATCTCGCCTTCCATGGTGCAGCCCAGCGCCGTGGAGACGCCGCCGCAGACCGCCGTGTTCGCGTAGTCCGGGTTCGAGCGCTGGACCTCCATCACCTGGTCGAAGCGGGCGAGCGATTCCTCGGTGGAGCACTTCACGTTCTTCTGGTTGTGGGTCTCGGAGGCCGAGAGCACGAAGTTCAGCTTGTGCACGCCGAGCTGGAAGCCGCGTTCCGCCCCCTTGGCGTTGGGGATCAGCGCGGAGACCGTCAGGTCCGGCTGCGCCAGCGCATGTTCGACGATCTCCTGATGATCCTGGAACTGCGGCACGACGTGCGCCGGCACGAAGGAGCAGACCTCGATCTCCGGCATGCCGGCCGAGACCGCGTCGGAGATCCATTTCTTCTTGGCTTCCGTCGGAAAGATCGACTTGACCATCTGCAGGCCGTCGCGAAGTCCGACCTCGCGCAGGATGACGTCACGTTCCATGGCATTTCCTCCCCGGAAAGACCCCACCGCCTGTCATCCCCGCTTTCGCGCGGCGAAACGCGGGGATCCGGTGGATGTCGCATTCTATTCTGGCCGCGGCCCCCGAGTCTCGCCAAGGCTCGATCGGGGATGACAACCATGCGCGGCCGCTACCGGCCCTTGAAATCCGCCTTCCGCTTCTCGTTGAAGGCGCGCACGCCCTCCAGGCGGTCCTCGGTCGGCACCATCCGATTATAGGCCTCGATCTCGTAGAGGTAACCGGTGTGGTAGCCGAGCTGGGTCGACATCGCGATCGACTTCTTGGCCTGGCGGACGGCGATCGGGCCGTTCGAGGCGATGCGCTCGGCGGTGGCGATCGCCTGGTCCATCAGTTCGTCGGCCGGGCAGACCTTGTTGACCAGACCCCATTCCAGGGCTTCCTCGGCGGTGAAGGGCGTGGCGGTCAGGATGATCTCCTTGGCGCGGCGCACACCGACGGCGCGCGGCAGATTCTGCGTGCCCATGGCGCCGGGCATGATTCCCAGCGAGGTCTCGGTCAGCGCGAAGCGGGCGTTGGGCGAGGCGTAGGCGAAGTCGGCGGCGCAGACGAACTCGCAGCCGCCGCCGAAGGCCGCGCCGTTGACCGCGGCGATCACCGGCACGGGGCAGTCCATCATTGCCATCATGCCGCGCTCGAAGAGCGCATGCTGCTGCTGCCACTGCTCGTCGGTCATGTTGTTGCGCTGTTTCAGGTCGCCGCCGGCGCAGAACGCCTTGTCGCCCTCGCCGGTCAGCACGATGCAGCGGGTGTCGCCGGGATCGACGTACATCTGCTCCCAGACCTGCTTGATGTCCGCGCCCATCTGCGTGTTCATCGCGTTGCGGGCTTCGGGGCGGTTGAACTTCACGACCAGGACGTGCTTCGCCGGGTTCTCCAGCTTCAGCGTCTCGAACTCCGCCTCCATCAGGCACTCTCCTTGTTCTCGCCGGGCGGCAGGATCTCGTCGGTGTCGGCGCCGAGGTCGGGGGCCTTCGAGCGCAGGCCCGGCCGCTCCCGGTCGAAGCTGAGCGGCATGCCCACCAGGCCGAAGGGCGCGCCGGCGATCTGCTGCACCATGCCGGCGGCGATGGTCTGGGGATGGTCCAGGACCTCGTCGATGGACTGGGTCGGCGCATTGGGCACGCCGGCCATGTCGAGGATGTTCTGCCAGTGCGCCCGGGGTTTCTGGATCAGCAGGTTGGAAAGCTGACGCTTCAGTTCCACGCGGTTGGCGTCGCGTTGCGGGTTGGTGGAGAAGCGCGGATCCTCCTTCCAGTCCGGGCGCCCCAGGGCATCCGCCAGCTTGAGGAACAGCCGGTCGTTGGAGGCGGCGACGATCAGATAGCCGTCCTCGCACTGGAAGGCCTCGTAGGGCGCGATGCCGCGTACGCCGGAGCCATGGCGCTTCGGCAGGTTGCCGGTGGTCTGGTAGTCGGCCGAATAGAAGGTCATCCACTGCACCGCCGTCTCGAACAGCGCGGCGTCGACCAGTCCGCCCTTGCCGTTGACGCCGCGGCGGAACAGCGCCGCCAGGATACCGATGGCGCACCACATGCCGGTACCCATGTCGATCACCGAGATGCCGCAGCGCACCGGCGCCTGGCCCTCCTCGCCGGTCACCGACATGATGCCGCCGAAGGCCTGCATCAGCGCGTCGTAGCCCGGCCGGTCCTTGAGCGGGCCGTCGGCGCCGAAGGCGTTGAGATTGCAGTAGACCAGCTTCGGGTTCAGCGCGCAGAGCGTGTCGGCATCCAGGCCGAGGCGCTTCATGGCGCCGGGCCGCATGTTCTGCACCACGATATCGGCCTCGGCGGCGATGCGCCGCCTGAGCGCCTCGACGCGTCCCGGGTCCTTCAGGTCGACGGTGACCGACTTCTTGTTGCGGTTCAGCGCATGGAAGATCGTCGCCGTGCCGTCCTCGGCGAAGGGCGGGCCCCAGGCCCGGGCGTCGTCGCCCTCGGGCCGTTCGATCTTGATCAGTGTCGCGCCCAGTTCGGCCAGGATCGAGCCGGCGAACGGCCCGGCCACGTTGGAGCCGAATTCATAGGCGACAAGCCCGTCCAGCGGTAGCGCCACGGCCATTCCTCCCCCGTCTGAAACCGTGGGGGCACACTAGGCGCGCGCGCGCCGTCCGGTCAATCGACCCCGCTCAGAACAGCGCCACGAGCACCATGACCAGCGTCGCCGCGAAGCCGACGAACCAGATCAGCGTCCGCCACGGCGACCAGCCCAGCGCGTAGGCCGGGATGTAGAGCAGCCGCGCGGCCAGGAAGACGCCGGCGCAGTACTGCGTCAGCTCGCTCGAGGCCTGGCCGAGCACGACGAGAACCACGGCGACGGCGAAAAGCAACAGTCCCTCGTTGTAGTTGGCCATCGCGCGCTTCAGCCGCGCGGCCGCGCCGGTGAGTTCCTTCTGCTCGTCGCGCGGGCCCAGCAGATAACCCATGCCGACCTGGCCGCTGGCGGCCATGGACGAAACAAGGAAATGCAGCACCCAGATCAGGGCCGCCCAGCCCAGGGCCTGAAGCTCGTAGGACATCTCGGTCATAGCCGTTCCCTCCCGGTCGTTGACAACCGGTATCCTGACCGAAACGGGAGCGAAAGAATAGCGGTATCGACAGCGTGTTCGGGACGGCGCTTCGTGGGCCTCAGGGCCGGCCCTGAGGCACATGCTCGACGGGGCAACTCGATCCTGTCGCCCTTGGACTCGATCCAAGGGCCCAGCGAACCGATGGACTGGATCCCGGGGTCAAGCCCCGGGACGCCACGTGCTTCTACTGTCCGGGGCTGGTCCAGGTTCCGCCAGACAGAGCCGCGCCGCGTGCCGGCCGATCCATCCCACGCGGCGCGGTTTCCGTTACTCCGCGGCGTTCTGGGCCGTTGGCAGCACGTAGTCCTTGAACTGCTCGCGCAGCGTGACCTTCTGGATCTTGCCGGTGGCCGTGTGCGGGATCTCGTCGACGAAGGCGACGTCGTCGGGCATCCACCACTTGGCGATCTTGCCCTCCAGCGACTGCAGGATGTCCTCCTTCGAAGGATCGCGGCCCTGCTTCTTCACGATGCAGAGCAGCGGGCGCTCGTCCCACTTGGGATGGAAGATGCCGATCACCGCGGCCTCGGCGACGTCCGGATGGGCCATGGCCGCGTTCTCCAGATCGATGGAGCTGATCCACTCGCCGCCCGACTTGATCACGTCCTTGGCCCGGTCGGTGATGGTCATGAAGCCGTCCTCGTCCAGGGTGGCGACGTCGCCGGTGTCGAACCAGTTGTCCTCGTCCAGCACCTGGCCGCCCTCGCCCTTGAAGTAGCCGGCGGTGATCCAGTAGCCGCGGGTCTTGAGATTGCCGTAGGCGACGCCGTCGCGCGGCAGTTCGTTGCCCTCGTCGTCGGTGATCTTCAGTTCGACGCCGTAGATCACTCGCCCCTGCTTCGCCTTGTAGGGCAGCTGTTCCTCGAAGGGCAGCTTCTCGATCTCCTTCGTCATGACGCCGGTGGTGCCCAGCGGGCTCATCTCGGTCATGCCCCAGGCGTGGATCACGGTGACGTCGTACTCTGTCTCGAACTTGCGGATCATGGATGCCGGCGCCGCCGAGCCGCCGATCACCGTGCGGTTCATGTGCGGCAGTTTAAGGCCGTTCTCCTCCATGTGGTTGAGCAGCATCAGCCACACGGTCGGCACGCCGGCCGACATGGTCACTTCCTCCTGGTCCATCAGCTCGTAGACCGACTGGCCGTCCAGATCCTTGCCGGGCAGCACCAGCTTGGCGCCGCACATGGGCGCCGAGTAGGCCAGGCCCCAGGCGTTGGCGTGGAACATCGGCACGACGGGCAGAATGGTGTCCTTCGACGACAGCGCCAGGCAGTCGCCCATGCAGGCGGCGAAGCTGTGCAGCACTGTGGTGCGGTGCTGGTAGAGCACGCCCTTCGGGTTGCCCGTGGTGCCGGAGGTGTAGCAGAGGCTGGAGGCCGTAGTCTCGTCGAACTCCGGCCATTCGAAGTCGCTCGACTCGGCGGCCAGCAGGTCCTCGTAGCACAGCGCGTTCTTCAGGCTGGTCTCGGGCATGTGCGCGGCGTCGGTCATGACGATGATCTTCTCGACCGTCTTCAGCTCGTCCTGCACCTTCTCCAGCAGCGGCACGAAGGTCAGGTCGGTGAAGATGACCCGGTCCTCGGCGTGGTTGGCGATGTAGACGATCTGCTCCGGAAACAGCCGCGGATTGATGGTGTGCAACACCGCGCCCAGGCCGGAAACGCCGTAATAGCATTCGAAGTGGCGGTGGGTGTTCCAGGCCAGCGTGCCGATGCGGTCGCCGAGCTCGACGCCGAGGCGCTTCAGCGCGTTGGCCACCTGCTTGGAGCGGGCCTGCGCGTCGCGGTAGGTATAGCGGTGGATCGGCCCTTCGACCGTGCGCGTCACGATCTCGGTCTTGCCGTGATACTGCGCGGCGTAGTCGATCAGGGTGTGGATCAGAAGCTGCTGGTTCTGCATCAGCCCTTGCATCGGAGGTCTCCCCAGGTCTTGGCGGTGTCTTGATGGGCGCGGACATTATGTTTTCCGCCTCCCGGGGGCAAGCGGGGCGCGCCGCGGCGGCGGCCGGGCGAAGTTTTGATCACGCGTCCCGCCCATGCGGGCTACCCTCGGCGCAGGCGACAGCGAAATGAGGTGACGACCGATGCGCGCGACTGCATTCCTCGGGGCCGCCGACGGCCATGGGGGCCGGATCGAGTTCACGTACTGAGCGCCGCGCCCGGGGAGGAGGCTGAATGAACGGACGGACTGCGGAGCGGCGCATGCTCTGGCCCGCACTGGCGGCGGCGCTGGGGCTGACCGTGCTGGCGGGGCTGTTCATGTACGGCGTCGCCCGCGCGCCCGACGACCACGAAGGCCGTATCCTGGTCTTTTTCAAGGAGCCGCTGACGGACCGGGAGGCCTATGCGCGGCTGGCCGCCAGCGGCGCGGAACCGCTCCGGCTGATGAGCGCCGCCGAAGGCTGGGTGGCCGAGGCCCGCGAACCGGGTGCGGTCGGCCGCCTGCGCCGGGAACTGGGCGCTGACTGGGTCTTCCGCGACGTGGGCGCGGGCCGCACTCTGGCCGGCTGTCTCGCCTTTGCCCGCGGCCCCGCCGAGCCCCGGCGCATGGCGCCATAGATAGCCACGCGAAGGGAGGCCGGTCATCCGGCCTCCCCCGGTCTCAGCGCCGCTTGATCTGCTTGGCCAGCGACCAGCGGTGCACTTCCGAAGGCCCGTCATAGATGCGGAAGCCGCGCAATTCGCGGAAGATGCGTTCGACCTCGGTGTCGCGGGTCATGCCCATGCCGCCCAGCACCTGCAGGCAGCGGTCGGCGACGCGGTAAAGCGCCTCCGAACAGATCACCTTGGCCATGGAGCTTTCCCGGCCGCCACGCTCGCCCTGGTCGAGCACCCAGGCGCAGTGCCAGACGGCCAGCCGCGACATGTGGATGTCCATCTCGTTGTCGGCCAGCATGAAGCCGACGCCCTCATGGTCGATCAGCTTCGTGCCGAAGCTCTCGCGCTCGCGGGCGTAGCCGCAGGCGATGTCGTGGGCGCGCTGCGCCGCGCCCAGCCAGCGCATGCAGTGGGTCAGCCGCGCCGGCGCCAAACGCACCTGGGCGTAGCGGAAGCCCTTGCCGACCTCGCCCAGAACCGCGTCGCCGTCCACCTTCAGGCCATCCAGTTCGACCTCGGCATGGCCGCCGGTGAAGCTGGAATCCATGGTGTCGAGCACCCGGCTGACCCGGAGCCCTTCGGCCGGCAGCGGCGTCATGAACATGGACGCGCCGATGTCCTCGCCCGCCTCGTCGAAGGTGCGCGCCATGACGATGCCGATCTTCGCGCCCTCGGCGCCGGTGATCAGCCACTTGCGGCCCGAGATCGTCCAGCCGTTGCCGTCGGGCCGGGCCTCGGTCAGCATCGCGCCGGGGTCGGAGCCGGCGCCGGGCGAGGGCTCCGTCATCAGGAAGACCGAGCGCGCCTCGCCGGCGGCCAGAGGCTTCAGATAGCGTTCCTTCTGCGCCTCTGTCGCCACTTCGTCGAGCAGGTGCATGTTGCCCTCGTCGGGCGCGGCGATGTTCATGGTGATCGGGCCCAGCATGGAATAGCCCGAGGCCTCGAACATCACCGCCTTGGTCATGTGGCCGGCTCCCATGCCGCCCCAGCCTTCGGAGACGTGCGGGCTCAGCAGCCCTTCCGCCTTCGCCAGCGCGACCAGTTCGTCGCGCAGGTCGTCGGTCGGTCCGTGCGCGGTGCGACGCGGATCGCTTTCGAAGGGAATCACCTTGTCGCGGACGAAGGACTCCACCCGCGCCTTGAGTTCCTGTTGCTCGGCCGTCGGCTCGAAATCGATCATGTGCTTTCCTCCCCCGCGCATATCCGGTCAAATGCGGCGGCCAACATAATCAGGGGGGCCACCATGATCTACGACGTTCGCGTCTATACCTGCAAACCGGGCACCGTGCCGGCGCAGCTCAAGCTCTATGAGGAACACGGCCTCGCGCCGCAGACGAAGCATCTGGGTCAGCCGGTGATGTACGGCTTCTCCGAGGTCGGCGAACTGAACACCTACACCCATGTCTGGGCCTATGAGAGCCAGGCCGACCGGGAGAAGAAGCGGGCCGCCATGCAGGCCGACCCCGACTGGCATGTCTTCCTCAAGAAGTCGCGCGAGGCCGGCAACCTCGTCGCCCAGCGCAATCAGGTGATGGTCGCTGCGCCCTTCATGAAATAGCCGTCCGGGACTCGGCGGGGATCATGGCCGCGTAGGCGTCGGCCGCCAGCACGGCGACGCTGCGAAGCCCGAGCGCTTCGCGGATTCCGGGTTCGGTCGCGAGGGCGTCGTGCAGCGCGGTCCGGAGTGCGGCGACGGTCTCGTCATCAGCCGGCCCGGCGGTGACGAAAGGTGGCGCGGGCCGCGATTCGGTCCAGCCGATGACCTGCAGATGGCCGGCGAGTTCGGGCAGATGGTTCCTTGCCAGGCCGAGGGCGATGGCGTCGATCGCGGCGACGTCCGCCTGTCCCTCGGCGACCGCCTGCATCGACCGGAGATGCCCGCCGCTGACCAGATGCGGCGCCGGCATCGGTGTGCCGCCGGCGGCGAACCAGCGCTTCACGACCTCGTAGCCGGACCAGGAATCCGTGCCGTTGACGGCGAGCCGCAAGCCGCGGAGCGCTTCGGGCGTTCGCCGGTCCGGATCGAAGCCCCGGCGGGTGACGATGGCGCTCGAATAGCGTGCCTCGCGGCAGCCTTCCATCGCGTGGACCGGCGTCGCGACGTAGCGCACGCGGTCCTTCAGCCGGGTATTGAAGGGCAGGCCGCAGGTCTGGGCGAGCAGCAGGTCGTCCCGCCCCCGGAGCGCCGCATGATTGTCGTGCCGGTTCAGTTCCCCGGGCGCGTCGATGCCGGCGTCCCGAAGGCGTTCCACGAGGGTCCGCCAGAAGCGGTCATTGGCCGGCTGCAGCACCGGCCAGTCGTACATGGGCAGCGCGGCGATCACCGGCCTAGCCGCGCCAGCGGGTCCGCCACGGGCTCGCGCACGCGGAAAGCGTAGCGCCGGAATATCTCGCCATAACTGCGGAAACGGTCGCCCGTAATCATGCCCTGATCCTGCATCCGCCGGCAGAGCGCCGGCAAGCGGTACCAGGGCGCAAAGGGAAAGCGGTGATGCGCCGCGTGCAGGTGGTTGTTGAGAAAGATCAGCCCGAGCCAACCGCCGCGTTCAACCACAGCAGTGCGCCCCGCCCGGTCTGCCACCCGGCGGTGCTCGGCGAAGGTGCGCACCGACAGCACCGCCATGCCCGGCCAGGCCGCCAGCAGGGCGTAGAGCCAGAGCGGCACGCCGCTGAACCAGAGCCAGATCAGCACCGGCGCAAGCGCCGGCAGGTGCAGCATCCAGTCGCGGGCGATGTCCCCGCGGCCGGTACGCCAGGCCGCCAGGTCGTCGGCGACGAGCCGCACGAGCGACAGCGGCGGCCCCAGCACGAGCCGGCCTGCGAGGGTGTTGTTGACGGTCAGCAGCACGCGCCGCCAGCGGGGCAGGGCGGCCCATCGGTCCGGCGTCACATAGGGGCTTTCGGGATCGCCCAGCGGTTCGGTCAGGTCCGGCGCGCGATGGTGGCGCAGATGCAGGGCGCGAAACCGCCGATAGGGCAGGAACAGCCCGACGGCGGGAAAGACCAGCGCCTCGTTGATACCGCGGCTCCGTGTCGGGTGGCCGTGAATCGCCTCGTGCTGCAGCGACGAATGCAGCGCGACCGGCAACGCCAGCAAGGGCAGCAGCCACCACGTCTCCCAATGTCCGATGGCCCAGACGCCGGCCGCCCAGGCCGACGTGCACAGAATGATCAGTCCGACCGTGGGCCATTCCGGTCGGAGCGTCGTCCATCTCGATGTCGTCATGGCGCGATGGAACACCAGCGCGTGCGTCGTGAATAGCGCGCCTATGCATCACAAATGTTGATTCTGCGCTGCAAATCTCCTTTTGTTGTGAATTATCACCGAATGGAGGCGTCGAGTGCGCGACAAGCGGGAACTGGGTGCGATCTTCCGCGAACGGCTGGAGCAGGTGCTGAGCCGTTTCCAGGGCTCCAACGCCAGGTTCGCCCAGTCGGTCGGGCTCGACCGCTCGGCGCTCAGCCAGCTGCTGTCGGGCCGTTCGACGCGCCTGCCGCGGGCGGAGACGCTAACCAGCATCGCCCAGCAGCATCATGTCAGTCTCGACTGGCTGCTGGGCCTGAGCCAGGACGACCGGACGGCCGCGGAGGTGGCGCCGACGCTGGAGATCGAGGAACGGGCCGCCAGCGCCGACGACACGCGTCTGGCCGAATGGCACCGGGAGGCCGCCGGCTACAAGATCCGTTATGTGCCCGCTTCCCTGCCGGACCTGTTGCGTACTGACGACGTGATCCGGTTCGAACATGGCCGTGACGGCGGACCGCGGCCCTCGACCCTGATCCGGGAGGCGGGGCGCCGGCTCGCCTACAGCCGCCTTCCCGAGACGGACATGGAAGCGTGCATGCCGCTGCAGCGGCTGGAATCCTTCGCCCTGGGGGAGGGGCGCTGGCGGCAGCTGCCGCCAGCACAGCGTCTGGAGCAGGTGCGGCAGATGGCGGATCTGCTGGCCGAACTCTATCCGACCTTCCGCCTGTTCCTCTATGACGAGCAGCAGGCCTTCTCCGCCCCCTACACGGTATTCGGCCCGCAGCGGGCGGCGGTCTATGTGGGCGACATGTACCTGGTGCTCTACGGCACCGACCAGATTCAGGCCCTGACCCAGCATTTCGACCGCCTGATCCGCCGCGCCACCGTCAATCCGCATGAAGCCGCCGCCTGGGTCGCGGCGCTGGCGCCGCGGGTGGCCTGAGCGCTCTCCGCCGCCTATCATGGGACCAGCCCATGCCCAGGATCGGAGAGAGACCGTGAGCGAGGAAGAGTCCGAAGCCCCCGCCGACACCCTGACCCAGCGCATCGGCGTGCTGACGCGGCGCGAGACCGAGGCCCGCATCGTCGCGCCGCTGATCGAGGCGCTGGCCGAGGAATTCGGCCGCGAACGGGTGCTGGAGGTGGTTCGCGACACGGTGGTGCGACTGGCGAAGGCGCAGGGCGGCGAGCTGGCCGAGGCCATGGGCGGCGACGATCCGGCGACCTTCCTGGAATCGATGAAGTACTGGCGTCAGGACGGCGCGCTGGAGATCGAAGTCCTCGAACAGACGCCGGAGAAGCTCGACTTCAACGTCACGCGCTGCCGCTACGCCGAACTCTACCGCGCCCTGGGCATCCCCGAACTCGGCGCGATCCTGTCTTGCAACCGCGACTTCGCTTTCGCCGAGGGATTCAACGCCGAAGCGAGCCTGACGCGCAGCCAGACGATCCTTTCCGGCGCCGGCCATTGCGATTTCCGCTTTCGCTTTCCGCCGCCAGCCAAGGATTGATTAACCAATTCGCGGTAGTTCGAACGGGCTGGCGGAACGCTTTCCGAGGCACTAGTTTGCGCCGCTGGAATTCGCCAGGGGAGGGAGCCGGATGGCTGAGATCGAGATCAAATCGGAAATCGCGGGCAAGGTCTGGCAGATCGAGGCCGAAGTGGGCCAGTCGGTCGACGAGGACGATCCTGTGGTGATCCTGGAATCCATGAAGATGGAGATCCCGGTGGGTGCGCCGGCGGCCGGCAAGGTCACCGAGATCCTGGTCGCCAAGGACGAAGCCGTCGCCGAAGGACAGACCATCGCCAGGATGGAAACCTGACGAGGAGCCACTTGCATAGCATTCGTCTGACGCTGCGGGCGCTTGCCGCGCTGGCGCTTCTCACTGTCGCTCATGCCTGCGCCGCCGAACAGTCCGCGGCCCAGCAGGACGTCAGCCAGACCCTGGTCTCGCGCGCCAGACCGGCGCTTGCCGATGGCTACCCGCCGACGCTGTCGCTCGGCGTCAAGCGCAAGCTGGCGCGATACCGGGAGGAACCCTGGCCGCTGGCCTTCGTGGTCGCCCCCGATGGGGGCTACGCCACCTACTGGCGCTGCAGCGGACCCGGCTGCGACGGCACGGACCGCGAATACGTCGCCCAGGTGCAGGAGGTCTGCCGCCGCTTCGGCCACAAGGGCGACTGCCTGGTGCACTCGATCCGCGACCGCAAGATCTGGCCGGGGCCGGAGGTCTTCGAGACCGGAGTCCGTTCCCGCCTGATCGTGCCATGGAAGCACGACAACATCGGACCGGAACGCGCCAGAGGCGTGATCGTCCACATCCCCGGGTTCGGCGGCGACCGTTATCCCCCCTCCCTCGACCATGAGCGCGCACCCTTTTTCCTGCGCCAGACGAACAAGGAGGGCTGGGACACCTATCGTCTCAACATCGCGCACTACGACTACGGCATCGACAACGAGGCCGAGATCAACGCCCGGATCGCCGAGACGGTCCGCGAGATGCGCCGCCGCGGCTACGCCCGGGTCTATCTCAACGGTCAGTCCCGAGGCGCCTGGCAGATCCTGGGCGCGGCCCAGGCCAGCGATCTCGCCATCGACGGCGCCTTCATCATGGTGCCGGCCGCCCACGGCCGCGCTGAAACCTGGGACGGCCGAACCAATCCGCGCTACGCGGACAGCGACGCCGACTTCAGGGAACTGATCGCGCCGCTCGGCCGCTACCGCCTGTTCTTCGGCTTCTTCCGGGGCGATCAGTACGATCCCGGCGGCCGTGCCGAGGCGATCGGCGAACTGCATGGCGACCGGGTCGGAGAGAGCATCTTCGTGCTCGACCGGCCGCCCGACCTGGCCGGCCACGGCGCCACCTGGCACCGCGCTTTCGACGGTCTCTATGCGCGCTGCGTGCGGGACTTTCTGGAGGGCATCCCGGTCGCCTTCGAGAGCTGCACCGATCCGCTGTCGCTCGAGAACGATGGCATGGTCGCCACCCGCGAGCACGTCATCGCCCGCGGTGGCGAGCGCATGGAGGACGCCGAACTGCGGCGGTTCTTCGACGGCCGCGCCGCCTTTCCCGCCGCGGGCCCGCGCGGCTGGTGGGGTCTGCTGGCGGAACCCGGCGGTGGCCTGCTGCAATGGTTCCCGGGCAGCTACCTGACCGGCAACACGATCCGCTCCGAATGGCGCGTCGAGGATGACGGCTTCTGCATCATCGGCTCGCCCCGGCTGAACGCCAACCGATACTGCTACGACGTCTACCGGCTGGACGACGGTAGGGTGGCGATGGTTGCGCCGGACGGCCTGGCCTTTGTCGGCGCGACCCAGCCAGCCGACGACGTCGCCGCGCTGGGTTTCACGCCGGGCGACTGGCGCGGCGAGGAAGGTTCCTGAAGGACTCGGCGGCCGTCTCCGCTCAGGCGCCGGCTTCTTCGCTGCCGCCCACGCGGTGAGCCAGGGCGGCCTCCATGAAGCGGTCGAGCTTGCCGTTGAGCACGCCCTGGGTGTCGCCCGTCTCCTCGCCGGTCCGGAGGTCCTTGACCATCTGGTAGGGGTGCAGGACGTAGGACCGGATCTGGTGGCCCCAGCCGATATCCGACTGGGCGTCGCGCATCGCCTGCTCTTCGGCCTCGCGCATCTGCAGTTCCCGCTCGTACAGCCTGGCCTTGAGCATCTTCATCGCCGCTTCGCGGTTCTTGTGCTGGCTGCGGTCGCTCTGGCACTGCACCACGATGCCGGTCGGCTCGTGGGTGATGCGCACCGCCGAGTCCGTGCGGTTGACGTGCTGACCGCCGGCGCCGGAGGCGCGGTAGGTGTCGACCCGCAGGTCCTTGTCCTCGATCTCGATCTCGATCTCGTCGTCGATCACCGGAAAGGCGCCGACGGAGGCGAAGCTGGTATGGCGGCGGCTCTGGCTGTCGAAGGGGGAGATACGCACCAGGCGGTGCACGCCGCTCTCCGATTTCAGCCAGCCATAGGCGTTGTGGCCGGAAACCCGGACCGTGGCCGACTTGATGCCGGCCTCCTCGCCGCCGCTCTCCTCGATCCACTCGACCTTGTAGCCATGCGCCTCGGCCCAGCGGACATACATGCGCAGAAGCATCTCGGCCCAGTCCTGGCTTTCCGTGCCGCCGGCGCCGGCATGGACTTCCAGATAGCTGTCATTGGCGTCGGCCTCGCCCGAGAGAAGAGCCTCCAGCTCGCGCTTGTCGACCTTCTCCTTCAGCCGCTGGAGCGCAGCTTCGCCTTCTTCCACCGTGGCGGCGTCATCTTCTTCCTCACCCAGCAGGATCAGTTCGGAGGTATCCTCCAGTTCCTGCTCCATGCCGCGCTGGGACGTGATGCCCTGTTCCAGCGCCGTGCGTTCGCGCATCAGCTTCTGGGCGCGGTCGGGGTCGTTCCAGAGGTCGGGATCCTCGGAAAGGGCGTTCAGTTCATCCAGTCGGCGAAGGGCGTCTTCCCAGTCAAAGACGCCTCCTCAGCAGTTCCAGCGACTGCTTGATTTCCTGGATGAGATTTTCGGTTTCGGCGCGCATGTTCGTCCCGCGATTCGTTGCCGTTGGATCGGAAGGAGGCGCAAACTAGAGCAAAAGGACGGTGGATGAAAACCACCCGTTTTGCGCGGCAGATTCGCCGGCGTCCGACGGCGCGTCAGTAGACGCCGTCGACCAGGTCCTTGGCCTTGTCGCGCTTGACCGGCAGCTTGTCCGGCGTCGGATCCGCCCCGTTCGGCGCGCGGTCGGCGGCAGGCTGGACCGCGCCATCGGCGCCGATGCCGTCCAGCACGCCCTCGCCGCGGGCCTCCATGCCGGTGTCGGCGCGCACGGTGGCGACCGCGCGCTGTTCCGCCTCCGTCTTGAAGGCTTCCAGGATCACGTCGCTGCCGGAACCGGACACCGGCGTGCCGGAGCGCGCATCGATCCGCACCAGACGGATGTCCGGCGGCACCCGGAATGGCGTCGACGGCTTGTCCTTCAGCCAGGCATCCATGATGTCGCGGAAGATCGGCGCGGCCACGCTGGAGCCGGTTTCGCCGTCACCCAGCGGCGCCGGTTCGTCGAATCCGGCGAAGACGCCGAGGGCCAGATCGGGCGAGAAGCCGACGAACCATGTATCGCGGCTTTCGTTGGTGGTTCCGGTCTTGCCGGCGAGCGGCTTGCCGACGGCCGAAACGCGCACGCCCGTGCCGCGCTTCACGACGCCCTCCAGCAGGGAGACCATCTGATAGGCGGTGCTGCGGCGGATCACCTGTTCGCGCCGGTCGACCAGCTGCGGCTCCGCCTCATCGGTCCAGTTGTCGATGCCGCAATCGCCGCAGTTCAGCGCGTCGTGGCTGTAGACCGTGGCGCCGCGGCGGTCCTGTACGCGGTCGATCAGGGTCGGCTCGATCTGCCGCCCGCCATTGACCAGCATGGCGTAGGCGGTGGTCAGCCTGAGCAGCGTGGTCTCGCCGGCGCCAAGCGCGTAGGACAGGGCCTCCGGCATGTCGTCGTAGATCTCGAAGCGCTCGGCATAGTCCGCCACCGTCGCCATGCCGAGTGTCTGGGCCAGGCGCACGGTCATCAGGTTGCGTGATTTCTCGATGCCCAGCCTGAGGGTCGACGGACCGTAGAAGCGGTTGGAGTAGTTCGACGGCTTCCACTTGCCCTGTCCCGCACCCTGGTCGATGACGAAAGGCGCGTCGAGAATGATACTGGCCGGCGTGAAGCCGCTCTCCAGCGCGGCGGCGTAGACGAAGGGCTTGAAGGCGGAGCCGGGCTGGCGCGCCGCCTGGGTGGCGCGGTTGAACTCGGAGCGTTCGCTGGAAAAGCCGCCGACCAGCGCCAGCACGCGGCCGGTGTGCGGATCCATCGCCACGACCGCGCCGTTGATCTTCGGGATCTGGCGGAGCTGCGGCTTGTCGGGCTCCTCGGTATCCGGGCCGATCAGCACCAGGTCGCCGCGGCCGAAAATGTCGGAGGTCCGCGACGGCGTCGGGCCGGTCTTGCCCTCGGACAGAGGCTCGCGCGCCCATTGCAGCCGCTCCAGCGGCATGACGATGCTTTCGCCGCCCATGAGGCCGAGGCGCGCTTCGTTCGCCCCCGCCTCCAGCACGACCGCGATCTCCCAGTGATCCGGCGCGCCGACCGGCCGTTCCGTGGCGGCCAGCGATCCGGCCCAGTCGGCCATCTCCGTTTCGCTCAGCCGGCCGAAGGGGCCGCGATAGCCATGGCGGCGGTCATAGGCGACCAGGCCTTCGCGCAGGGCGTGCCGGGCGATGCGCTGCAGCGCCGGCTCGACGGTGGCCTGCACCGAAAGGCCGCCGGAGTAGAGCCCGGAATCGCCGTAGCGGTTCTTCAGTTCGCGGCGCACCTCCTCGGCGAACCAGCTCGCCTCCACCAGTTCCACCTCGCGCTGGCGGGTGGCCTGCAGCGGCTGCGCCCTGGCCTCGTCGGCGGTGCGCGGATCGATCATGTTCTCGACCGCCATCCGGTCGATCACCCAGTCGCGCCGGGCCCGCGCCCGCTCGTTGTGGCGGAACGGATTGTAGTTGTTCGGCGCCTTGGGCAGGGCCGCGAGAAAGGCCGCCTCGTCGACCGTCAGCTCGTCCAGCGGCTTGTCGAAATAGGTGAGAGACGCCGAGGCTACGCCATAGGCGCCCTGACCGAGATAGATCTCGTTCAGATAGAGTTCGAGGATATGGTCCTTGGAATAGGCCTGCTCGATGCGCAGCGCCAGGATCGCTTCCTTGATCTTGCGCGTGATCGAGACCTCGTTGGTCAGCAGGAAGTTCTTGGCAACCTGCTGGGTGATCGTGGAAGCGCCGACCGGCCGGCGGTCCTTGCCGTAGTTGCGGATGTTCTGGACCACGGCGCGGGCGATCGCCTTCAGGTCGACGCCGGGGTGTTGATAGAATTCCGCGTCCTCGGCAGCCAGGAAGGCGTGGATGACCCGCGGCGGCACCGCCTCGATCGGCACGAACAGGCGATGTTCGCGCGCGTATTCCGCCATCAGCCGGCCGTCGCCGGCATAGACGCGTGTCGCCACCGGAGGCTCGTAACTGGCGAGTTGGTCGTGCTCGGGCAGGTCGCGGCCGAAATGCCAATAGACGTAGTAGCCGGCCCCCGCCGCCGTGATCAGTCCGATCACCCCGAGGACCGACAGCCAGGCAAGGATCCTGAACAGGATTCTCATGTTCGCGGTCCAACTCCGTTCTTCGGTCCCGACGCTTTCTCGGCTCCCCGGTTCGTCCGCGACCGGTTCGGGTCAGGTTCTAACCCTGAAATGTGGTGCCGGGTAGGCAAGGGCAACACTACTTTTGTCGCAGGCGGAAATACGCGTCGATCGCTTCCGTCAGCGCCCGGGCGACGCGATCCTGCCAGTCGCGGGAGATCAGCTTGCGCTCCTCGTCGGGATTGGAGAGGAAACCCAGCTCCACAAGCACGGAGGGCACGTCAGGCGCCTTCAGCACCCGGAAGCCCGCGAAACGGTGCGGGTTGCTGCGCAGTTCTATGGTGCGGCCGATCTCGTCCACGGCCACCCGGGCGAAGCGCGCCGAGTTGTTCATGGTCTCGCGCTGGACCAGATCGATCAGGATCAGGTTGGTGACCTCGTCCGCGCTGCCGGCGATGTCCATGCCGGCCAGCAGATCGGACTGGTTCTCGCGCCGCGCCAGCGCCTCCGTTTCCTTGTCCGAGGCGGTTTCCGAAAGCGTGTAGACGCCTGCGCCGCCCACCGACCGCCGCGGCGCCGCGTCGGCGTGCAGCGAGACGAACAGGTCGGCCCGCGCGCGCCGGGCGATCTCGACGCGATCGCGCAGTGAAATGAACCGGTCGTCCTCCCGCGTCATCACAACGCGGTAGCGTCCCGTCGCGACCAGGACGTCCCGCAGCCGGCGGCCCACATCCAGTACGACCTGCTTCTCGTGCGTGCCGCGAACGCCCAGCGCTCCGGGATCGACGCCGCCATGGCCCGGGTCGACGACGACGGTCATCCGGGTGGCCGGCCGGGGCGGCGGCAGCGGCGGGACGCCGGCGCCAAGGTCGCGGACGGCGGGTCTCGCCGGCGGCGGGCTGGTGAGGCGGGCGACCGCCTCATTCCGGGCGCTCCGGAACTCGGTGTCGCTGGCGGGACGAAGGTCGATCACCAGCCGGTGCCCCTGGCCGGCCGCGGGCGCCAGCATGAACTGGCGTTCGGCCAGGACCGGCAGCTCCGTCTCCAGCACCAGCCGCCCGGTATTTGCGGCGAAGCGGCCATAGCGCATGTCGCGGATCAGGCCACGCGGCGGATCGGGCCGGGCCTCCAGCTGCCAGGCCGCGTCCTCGATGTCGATCACCACGCGGAAGGGGTCGTCGAGCACGAACAGGTTCCACTCGGCCTCCCCCGAAAGGTCGACGACAACACGCGTCAGACCGACATGCTCACCGGTGCGGACACCCTTGATGAGGCTGGCGGCGCCGGCGGGCGCGGCCGTGAGCACGACGGCGGCGAGGATCGCGAGCAGGCGAATCATCGGGGCCAATATAGCGGCGAATCGCGGCCGCATCGTGGAGGGTGCGGCAATTGTCACAAGGGGCGTCGAGGAGGCTTGCTGAATGGACTCGCAATTTGCTAGTGTCCGATCCGCGAGTTTCAATCGCCCGTACTGCAGCCGCCGGTTTGGCGGGGCGGGACGTTGGTGAAGGATGAACCCCTACGGATAGTCAGCTCGGGTGGCCGGAGAGATTTCCACGATCGAAACGCCTGATTCGGATAGCGTGAATACGGTCGTTCGCTGCCCAAGGTCCAGACGCGGAAGGGCTCTTCCTGTCGAGGCGTTTCTTCGACAGCCACCGGTCGGTGATTGAATCTTAAGTGAAACTGCGAGGCTTCCCGGCCGCCTAGTGGCGGCGGGTCGCACGGCAAGGGACCACGCCCTGGCGCAGCCGATTCATGCGGCGCGACCGTTCGGTGAATGGCGCCCGGCCCTGCAAGCTCCGCGACAACATATGACGGCCGCCGTCCCGTTGCTCGCCCGGACGCGCGCCGCCTAGGAGATTTGGCTTATGGCCACGCGCATGCTGATCGATGCGGCCCATCCTGAGGAAACCCGGGTCGTCATCGTCAAGGGCAACCGACTCGAGGAATTCGATTTCGAGGTCGGCAGCCGCAAGCCCCTGAAGGGCAACATCTATCTCGCCAAGGTTACTCGCGTCGAACCGTCCCTGCAGGCGGCGTTCGTGGAGTTCGGCGGCAACCGCCATGGTTTCCTGGCGTTCAACGAGATCCATCCCGACTACTACCAGATCCCGATCGCCGACCGCGAAGCGTTGCTGGCCGAGCAGCGCAAGGAGGTCGCCCGCGTCGCCGAGCAGGAAGAGGCGGAGATCGCCGAAACCGACGACGACGAGGATGACGGCGGCGATCAGCCGAAGCGCCGCGGCCGTGGCCGCGGCCGGGGCCGCCGCCGTGGCGGCCGCGCCCCTGCATCCGAGAACGGCAATGGCGAGGATGACGCCGAGGGTCCGGTCGAGAGCGTCGGCGGCGACGAGGTCGACGAGGAAGTCTCGCCAAGGCGCATCTCCTCCTCCCGCCCCTACAAGATCCAGGAAGTGATCAAGCGCCGCCAGATCATCCTGGTGCAGGTCGTCAAGGAGGAGCGCGGCAACAAGGGCGCCGCGCTGACCACCTATCTTTCGCTGGCCGGCCGCTACTGCGTCCTGATGCCCAACACCGCCCGCGGCGGCGGCATCAGCCGCAAGATCACCAACGCCCAGGACCGGCGCAAGCTGAAGAGCGTCGTCGGCGAGCTGGAGGTGCCGGAGGGTACGGGCGTCATCGTGCGCACCGCCGGCGCCGCGCGCACGAAATCCGAGATCCGGCGTGACTTCGAGTTCCTGCTCAAGCTTTGGGACGATATCCGGGATCTGACGCTGCAATCGACGGCGCCGGCGCTGGTCTACGAGGAAGCCTCGCTGATCACGCGCGCCATCCGCGACTTCTATTCCAAGGAGATCGAGGAAGTGCTGGTGGCGGGCGAAGAGGGCTACCGCGTCGCCAAGGACTTCATGAAGCGGATCATGCCGTCGCACGCCAAGCGGGTGCAGCCCTATCGCGACCGCATTCCGCTGCTGCACCGCTACCAGGTCGAGCCGCAGCTCGACACCATGTACTCCAAGGAAGTCACCCTGCCGTCTGGCGGCTACATTGTGATCGATTCCGCCGAGGCGCTGGTGGCCGTCGACGTCAACTCCGGCAAGTCGACGCGCGGCCGCTCCGTCGAGGAGACGGCCTACAAGACGAACCTGGAGGCGGCCGAGGAAGTCGCCCGCCAGCTCCGCCTGCGCGATCTGGCCGGGCTGATCGTCATCGACTTCATCGACATGGAGGACCAGCGCAACAACCGCTCGGTCGAGCGCAAGCTCAAGGAATGCCTGAAGGTCGACCGGGCGCGCATCCAGGTCGGACGCATCAGTCATTTCGGCCTGCTCGAGATGTCGCGCCAGCGGCTCCGTCCGGGCGTGCAGGACGTCAACATGGAGACCTGCCCCCATTGCGGCGGCAGCGGGCGCGTGCGCTCGATCGATTCGGCCTCGCTGCACATCCTGCGGGCCATCGAGGAGGAGGGCATCCGCGACCGCTCCGCCGAGATCCTGGTGAACATGCCGACGGCGATCGCGATCTATGTGATCAACAACAAGCGCCACGCCCTGGCGGAGATCGAGCAGCGCTACGGCTTCCGCGTCGAGATCGCTGCCGACGAGGAGCTGCTTGCGCCCGATTTCCGCATCGAGCGGGTGACCGCCAAGGAGCCTGGCGCCGAGGCGCTGGACGAAAGCTGGCGTCAGCCCATCGAGCCCGAGGAGGCCGAAGAAGCGGACGAAGCCGAGGAGGCCGAAGAGGCCGACGAGGCGGAGGAGCGTGACGGGGACGACGCGCAGGACGGCGACGAGGAGCGCGGCGGACGCCGCCGGCGGTCCTCCCGCCGTCGCCGCCGTGGCGGCGGCCAGCAGCCTGAAGAGAGCGGCGACAAGGACGGCGAGAGCAGAGACAAGGACGGCGAGAGCACCCGCGCCGAGGAATCGCAGCCGAAGTCCGGAGCCGACGAAGGCGGCGCCTCCGACGATGACGAGGACGAGGATGGCAAGCGCCGTCGCCGGGGCCGCCGTGGCGGCCGCCGCCGGCGGGGCCGCAGGAGCGATGGCGAGGATTCGCCCTTCGTGATGGCCGCCGCGGTGCCGAATGACGAGGACGCCGAGGAAATCCAGCCCACGGGCGGCGAGGAACCGGCGGCCGACGACAACGAGGCCGAGCCGGCCGCGACTGCCGAGGAGCCGGTGAACGAGGAAGCGCCGGCGGAAGAGGCGGTGAACGAGGAGGTTCCGGCCGCCGCCGAGGCTGCCGAACCGGCGCCGCGTCCGGCCACCGGGTCCGAGCCCGAAGCCGTTCAGACCGACGCTCGGGCGGACGCGGACCAGGAACCCGCCGCGCCGGCGGACGGGACCCCGGCCGAAGCCGGGGAGACAGCCGGTGCCGAGCCCGTTACCGAGGCCGAGCCGGAACCGGCGCAGGCCGCGGAAGAGAAGACCGAAGAAAGCGTCGATGCCGCCCGGCCCGTGGAAGTGGCGCAACCCGCCAACGAGGACGAGCCGGAGCCGGCCGAGGAAGTGGCCGACGCCGGACCGCCCAAGCGCGGCTGGTGGCGGCGGCGCCCGCGGAACTGAACCGCAGAACCAGACCGAAGAAAGGCCCCGGCGTCGCCGCCGGGGCCTTTTTCTTTCCGGGCAGTCGGTCCGCGGCGCGCAGGCCCGTCCCCCACCTCCGGGCAGTCGGTCCGCGGCGCGCAGGCCCGTCCCCCACCCCGGCCCTCCCCCTTCCCGAAGGGGGAAGGTGGCCCGCTTCAGCGGGACGGGCGGGGGATCATTCGGCGCATGACCGTGACCGGCCGGAACGCCGGTTGAAGCAGCTCAACGTGTGAAGTCCTTGAAGCCCTTGCCCTGGGCCACGAGATCCTCGATCAGCTTCGCCGGCTTCCACTCGTCCTCGCCGGAGATCTCGTGGAAATGGCGGATGCGCGCCAGAACCTTGTCCAGGCCGACATGGTCGGCGTAGTGCATCGGCCCGCCGCGATGTTTCGGGAAGGCGTAGCCGTAGACATAGGTGATGTCGATGTCGACCGGCCGGATGGCGATGCCCTCCTCCAGGATCTTCGCGCCCTCGTTGACCAGGGCGTAGATGCAGCGTTCCAGGATTTCCTCGTCGCTGACCGCGCGGCGCTTGAGCCCGGCTTCGGCCGCATGCTTCTCGATCAGTTCCTTGATGACCGGATCCGGCTTCGGCGTGCGGTCGCCCTCTTCGTAGAGGAACCAGCCGGCGCCGGTCTTCTGGCCGTGACGGCCCATCTCGACGATCTTGTCGCCCAGAGAGGAGTAGCGCTTGCCCTGCGGCCAGGTCTTGAGCTGGTGCTGGCGCACGCGGTAGCCGACGTCCAGTCCGGCCAGGTCGCCCATGGCGAACGGGCCCATGGCGAAGCCGAAGTCGTAGATGACGCGGTCGATGTCCTCGGGCTGCGCCCCTTCCTCGACCAGGAACTCGGCCTGGCGGCGATAGGGATGCAGCATGCGGTTGCCGATGAAGCCGTGGCAGTTGCCGGCCAGCACGGCGACCTTGCCGATCTTCTTGCCCATGTCCATGACGGTCTGGATGGTCTCCGGGCTCGACTTCTCGCCGCGGACATTCTCCAGCAGCCGCATGACGTTGGCCGGGCTGAAGAAGTGGGTGCCGATGACGTCCTCCGGCCGCTTCGTGGCGGATGCGATCTCGTCGATGTCCAGCGTCGAGGTGTTGGTGGCCAGCACCGCGCCGGGCTTCATCACCTGGTCCAGCTTCGCGAAGATTTCCTTCTTCAGGCCCATTTCCTCGAAGACGGCCTCGATGACGATGTCGGCGTCGGCGATGTCGTCATAGCTGGTGGTGGGCGTCAGCCGGCCCATGCGCTTCTCGACTTCGTCCATGGGGAAGCGGCCGCGCTTCGCCGAGTTCTCGTAGTTCTTCCGGATGATGCCGAAGCCCCGGTCCAGCGCCGCCTGCTCGTTTTCGACGATGGTCACGGGGATGCCGACATTGGCGAAGTTCATGGCGATGCCGCCACCCATGGTGCCGCAGCCGATGATGGCGACCTTGCCGATCTTCTTTGCCTCGGTGCCTTTGGGCAGATCCGGAATCTTGGCGACCTCGCGCTCGCCGAAGAAGATGTGGATCTGGGCGGCGCGCTGCGGGCTCTCCATCAGCTCGGCGAACAGCTCCCGCTCGCGCTTCAGCCCGTCCTCGAAACTCGAGGCCTTCACCGCGGCCTCGACCGCGGCGATGCAGTTCTGCGGCGCCAGCACGCCGCGCGCCTTCTTCGCCACCTGGGCGCGGTATTCGTCGAAGATGGCCGGGTCGGCCTCGTCCAGCTTGCCGCGGCCGGCGGAAATCACCTTCAGCGGCGCGCCCTCGGCGACCAGCTTCTCGGCGAACGCGACCGCGCCGGGGATCAGGTCGTCGACGATCTCGTCGACGATGCCGGCTTCCCTGGCCTTCGGCGCGGGAACCATGTCGCCGGAGGTGATCATGTCGAGGGCGGTCTTCACACCTGCCACGCGCGGCAGGCGCTGGGTGCCGCCGGCGCCGGGCAGCAGGCCCAGCTTGACCTCGGGCAGGCCGACGAAGGACTTCGCCACCGCGACGCGGTAGTGGGCGGCGAAGGCCGTCTCCAGGCCGCCGCCCAGCGCCGTGCCGTGGATCGCGGCGACGACCGGCTTGGGGCTCTCCTCGTAGGCGCGGATGACGCTGTTGAGATCGGGGGCCTGCATCGGCTTGCCGAACTCGCGGATGTCCGCCCCGGCGATGAAGGTGCGGCCGTCGCCGGCCAGCACCACGCCCTTGATGTCATCGTCGGCGATGGCCTCGGCCAGCCGGTCGGCAAGCCCCTGGCGCACAGCCTGGCTCAGCGCGTTGACCGGCGGATTCTGCACCAGGATGACCCCGATCGATCCGTGTTTCTCCAGCACCACCGGTGACGACATGGCGGCTCCCTCCCTCTCGATCCGATTTGCGGCTGGCGTCCCTGGCGGGACCGCCCTTGCCGCATGGATTAGACGAGGCGGGGGAGGGCGTCAAAGACTAAGCCGCCGCCCGTCCCAGCGCCGGAGCAGGATCAGTGCGGCGACGGTCGAGACTGCCGACAGCGCGGCCATCGCCAGATAGGCCTGGCCGCCGAAGACGCCGTAGAGCTGACCCGCGGCGATGGCGCCGAAGCCCATGAACAGCCCCATGCCGAAGGCGGCGAAGAGGCCCTGCGCTGTGGCCGACATGCCGTCCGGCGCGGCCCGCTGAATGAAGTGCATGGCCCCCAGATGGGCCGCGCCGAAGGTGAAGGCGTGCAGCACCTGCAGCCCGAACAGCGGCCAGAACGTTTCGGCCCAGGCGGTGAGCGTCCAGCGCACCAGGCCCGAGGCGCAGCCGATCAGCAGAAGGGCGAGGGGGCCGATCCGACCGATCACCCGCCGAGACAGGGCGAAGAGCACGATCTCGGCGACCACGCCCACGGCCCAGAGCACGCCGATCTCGGCCTCCGAAAGGCCGATGCTCTTCCAGTGCAGCGAGCCGAAGCCGTAGAGGACTGCGTGGGCGGCCGAGTTGAAACCGGTCGCCAGCAGGAAGATGGCGAACATCGGATGGCCGAGGAGCGCGAAGGGGTTGCGCCGGCGCTGTTCGGGCCGGGAGAAGCGGATGTCGGGCAGGCCCGCGGAAGCCAGGGCGGTCAGCACGAAGCCGCCCACAACCAGCCAGAGGATGACGTCCGCGTCGCGGCCCTCCAGCAGCCAGCCCGCGCCATAGGCTGCGCCGATGAAGGTGATCGAGCCCCATAGACGGACACGCCCGTAGTCGATGCCGCGCTCCGCGGCCGCCGTCATGGTGACGTTGTCGGCGAGCGGCAGCACCGGCGAGTTGAACGCCTGCATCAGCAGGGCGATGGCGAGGAAGAGCGCGAAATGGTCGGCCTGCGAATAGAGCGCAAAGGCGGCGCCGGCGCAGATGACCAGAAGCACGATCGGCCGCCGCCGCTCCCCGCTCAGGTCCGCCCAGCGGCTGCCCAGCGGATTCGCCAGCGGCTTGATCCAGAAGCCGACAGCGAGCAGCAGGCCGATCTGGTCCGCCGTCAGTCCGCGGGCGTCGAGATAGACCGGGAACCAGGGCATCATCACGCCGGCGGTCAGGAAGAAACAGCCGTAGAACAGCGAAAGGCGGACCGACCAGCCCGTCGGCCCGCCGCCGGCGCGCGAAAGGTCGGGGGCGGTCATGGACACAGCCCGCGTGAACCTTGGTCGTGGAGCACGTCAACTCGTCTGGTTCTTCGTCAGCGACTCGTTGGCGATGGCGGCGGCATAGTCGGCCTTGATCGCCTGGTGGCGCATGCCGATCACCGGCTCCATCACCGCGTGGCTGAAGATATAGAGCCGGTTGTCCTGGACGCACTGCGTCACCCAGTCGGCCAGCACCTCCGGCGGCATGCCGTGGGCGATCAGGTCGGTGACGGTCGAGGAGTCGTTGCCGCCCACCGCTTCGGCTCCCGACAGGACGCTCGCACCCGCGGGCGGGCCGGACGGCCGCCGCTTGCCGCTGTCGGTGATCGCCGTCTTCACCCAGCCGGGGCAGAGGACCGAGACGCCGATGCCTTCGGGCGCAAGCGCCTGGCGGAGACATTCGGAATAGCCGACGACGGCGAATTTGGTGGCGCAGTAGGGGCCCATCATCGGATTCGCCCAGTGGCCGGCCATGGAGGCGGTATTGACGATGTGGCCGCCCTCGCCGTGCCCGCGGATCAGGGGCAGGAAGGTCTCGACGCCGTGGACCACGCCCATCAGGTTGATGTCCACGATCCAGCGCCAGTCCTTCAGGCTGACCTCGCCCGGCTTGCCGCCCAGGCCGACGCCGGCGTTGTTGAAGACCATATGCACCTTGCCGAAGGCGTCGATGGTCGCCTGCGCGGCCTCTTCGACGCTCTGCGCGCTGGCCACGTCGCAGACGACGCCCTCCGCCGCCTGGCCGATCTCCGCCTTCGCCAGCGCCAGCGCGTCGGCGTCGATGTCCGCCAGCATGACCCGCGCGCCACGGTTCACCAGGGCCTTCGCCACCGCCAGGCCGATGCCGCTGGCGCCGCCGGTGACGAACGCGATCCTGTCCTCGATCTCCCTCATCCCGATCCGCCTCCTTGTTCGCGTTTGCCGTCAATGACCACAATTGCGGCGGGTTTGGGAAGGCACTAAACCAAAAGCGTCAGCGCAGGGGAGGGAAAGATGATCCTGGCCGAACGGATGAGCCATCTGGGTACCGAGACAGCCTTCGAGGTGCTGGCCCGCGCCAACGCCCTGGCCGCGCAGGGCCGCTCGGTGATCAATCTCGGGATCGGCCAGCCCGACTTCCCGACGCCGGCGAACGTGGTCGAGGCCGGACGCAAGGCGCTGGCCGACGGACATCACGGCTACACGCCGGCCAACGGCATCCCGGCGCTGCGCGAGGCGGTGGCCGCGGACATCCACCGCCGCTACGGCCACGATGTCGACCCGGACCTGATCGTCTGCGTGCCCGGCGGCAAGGTGACCATGGCCTTCGCGATGCTGATCTTCGGTCAGCCGGGGACGGAGATCCTCTATCCCGATCCGGGCTTTCCGATCTACCGCTCCATGATCCAGTTCTCCGGTGCGAAGGCGGTGCCGATACGTCTCTACGAGAAGACCGGGTTTTCCTTCTCCGCCGATGAAGTGCTGGGCCAGATCAACGAGCGCACGCGGCTGATCATCCTGAACTCGCCGGCCAATCCGACGGGCGGCGTCGTTCCGCGCGCCGAGATCGAGAAGCTGGTCACGGGGCTGGAGAAGCATCCCGACGTCGCCATCATGTCGGACGAGATCTATTCCTGCATGACCTATGACGGCCTGGATCACGTCACCCTGATGGACTACCCGTCGATCCGCGACCGGCTGATCGTGCTCGACGGCTGGTCGAAGACCTATGCCATGACGGGCTGGCGGCTGGGCTGGGGACTCTGGCCGAAGCAGCTTGCGCCGCTGGCGGCCAAGCTGGCGGTCAATACCCACTCCTGCGTCAACGCCGCCACCCAGTATGCCGGTATCGAGGCGCTGCAGGGGCCCCAGGACGCCGTGGCGGAGATGGTCGCGGCCTTCGACCGGCGCCGGAAGCGGATCGTCGAACGGCTGAACGAACTGACGGGCGTCTCCTGCGTCACGCCGAAGGGGGCGTTCTACGCCTTCCCCAACATCACCGCGACGGGGCTGGATTCCGGTACGTTGCAGGATCGCCTGCTGCAGGAAACCGGGGTCGCCGCCATCGCCGGCACCAGCTTCGGCGTGCTGGGCGAGGGCTATCTCAGGTTCTCCTACGCCAGCTCGATCGAGAACATCGAGGAAGCCATGGACCGCATCGCCGGCTGGCTGAAGGCGAATCTCTAGGGCCTCTCCGGCATCGGGCCGGCCAGGAGCGCCGGATCGAGGCGCTCTCCGAACCAGTTCACGCGCCAGTCCAGATGCGGCCCCGTGGAGCGGCCGGTAGAGCCGACCTCGGCGATCTTCTCGCCTTGCGCCACGCGCTGACCGACCTCGACGCCGATCGAAGAGAGGTGGGAGTAGACGCTGGTGACGCCGTGGCCATGGTCCAGCATCACCGTGCCGCCGGTGAAATAGAGGTCGGGCGCTGCCAGGCGCACGATGGCGTCGGTGGGCGCGTGAACCGCCGTTCCCGTGTCGGCGGCGATATCGATGCCGAAATGCGGCCGGCGGGGTTCCCCGTTGAGAACCCGCTGGCTGCCGAAGACGCCGGAGACGATACCCACCGTCGGCCAGCGCCAGGCTTGTGCGAAAAAGGTCTCGGGCGTGTCGATCGCGCGGACCTCCGCGATATCTGCAGCCTCGCGGCGGATGCGCTCCAGCGCCTCGGCGTCCGGCGTCACCATCTTCTCCGGCAGGCCATCTATCCGCTGGATGTCGTAATTGCGCTTGCCGACCACCAGCGTGGCCACGCTGTCACCGACCCTGAGCTCGACGGTCCCGCCGTGGTCGCGGCCGAAGCCCAGCACGAACCGCCCGTCGGGCGAGACCCGGATCGGCTCGCCGTTCAACAGCACTTCGGTTCCCGGTTCGGTGCGGCCCGTCAGCATCCCGCCCTGCACGGCGTTGCCGGAAATCTCGTAGGCGGCGGCGGGCAGGGCGAAGCAGAGAACGAGGAACGCGAGAACGCTACGCATCAGAACAGGTCTCCTTGCTCGGGCCTCTTCGCCGCGTCCTTCGCCCGGCGCACGGCGGGTTTGCCGTCGCCCGCGGCGACCGCGTTGCGGCGGCCGTCGGCGAACTCGATCTCGAGCGCGGCACCCGCCTGCACTGCCGCGGCGCGGGTCAGCGGCTGGCCGGCATCGTCGCGAATGACGGCGAAACCACGCTGCAGCGTCGCCTTGTAGGAAAAGACTTCAAGCAGCCGCGCCGTCCCGTCGAGGCGCTGGCGGCGGTCGCGCTGCAGTCGGCCGAAGTCGCGCTCCAGCGCCAGCGCAGCGCGGCCCAGCCCCTCACGGCCATCGCGGATCGGCTGGCGAAGCAGTTGCGGCCGCAAGCCCCCGGCGCTCTCGGTCAGGCGCTGCCGGCCCCGGGCCGTGCCGATGCGGAGCGCGCGGCCCAGCGCGTCGCCCAGGTCGTCGAGGCGCTGGCCATGCTGCTGCAGCAGCCGGCGCGGGTCGACAATGCCGCGCGCCAGGCCGGTGAGCGCGTTGCGTCGCTCCACCTGCAGTCGCCGGAGCGCGCCCAGGCTGCGGCGCGACAGATCGCCGACCTGCATGGCGATCTCGGCGCGGACCGGTACGGCCATCTCGGCGGCGGCGGTGGGCGTCGGCGCGCGCCGGTCGGCGGCATGGTCGATCAGCGTGGTGTCGGTCTCGTGCCCGACCGCCGAGATCACGGGGATTTCGCTCTCCGCGACGGCGCGGACGGCGACTTCCTCGTTGAAGGCCCAGAGGTCCTCGATCGAGCCGCCGCCCCGGGCGACGATGAGCAGATCCGGCCGGTCCGGTGCGGTGAAGCGGTTGAAGCCCTCGACGGCGCGGGCGACCTGCTCGGCAGCGGTCTCGCCTTGCACCAGCACGGGCCAGAGAATGACCCGGCGCGGAAACCGGTCCTGCAGGCGGTGGAGGATGTCGCGGATCACCGCGCCCGTCGGGCTGGTGACCACGCCGATGATTTCGGGCAGCCAGGGCAGGGGACGCTTGCGCTCGGGCGCGAACAGTCCCTCCGCCTGCAGCTTGCGCCGGCGCTGTTCCAGCAGCGCCATCAGCGCGCCCTCGCCGGCGGGCTCCATGCTCTCGACCACGATCTGGTACTTGGACCGCGCCGGATAGCTGGTCACCCGACCCCGGCAGAGCACTTCCAGCCCGTCTTCGGGGCGGAAGTTCAGCTTCGCCGCCTGGCCGCGCCAGACGATCCCGTCGATGACCGCCTTGTCATCCTTAAGGCCGAAATAGAGATGGCCCGAGGCGGCGCGCTTGAAGCCGGAAATCTCGCCGCGCAGGACGACATGGCCGAAGGCGTCCTCCAGCGTCCGCTTCAGCTTCATCGACAGCTCGCTGACGGTGAAGGCGGGGATGTTGGAGCCTGATTCGTTCGGTGCGCCTGACATGGCCCGACCATACACCGACAAGGGGGGCGGCTGTCAGGCCCGTCCGCGCATCAGGTCCGACATGCGCTCGGCGATCATGATGGTCGGCGCGTTGGTGTTGCCGCCGATCAGGCTGGGCATCACCGAGGCGTCGATCACCCTCAGTCTCTCGACGCCGCGGACGCGGCATTCCGGGTCGACCACCGATTCCCGGTCGGAGCCCATGCGGCAGGTGCCGACGGGATGGTAGATCGTCTCCGCCTTGCGGCGGATGAAGGCGTCGATATCCGCCTCCGATTCGACGCCGGGACCGGGATAGATCTCCGCCCCCACATGCTCGCCGAGCGGCGCGGCCGACAGCATCCGCCGGCCGATCGCGACGCCGCGCCTTTGCGCCGCCAGGTCGTCCTCGTGGTCCAGGTAGTTCGGGTCGATCAGCGGCGGCGCCAGCGGATCGGGCGACTGCAGCCCGACCCGCCCGCGGCTCTTCGGGCGCAGGTCGCAGCAGTGCAGGGTGACGCCGTGCGCCTTGATGCGGTTCTGGCCATGGCTGTCGCTGACCACCGGAAGGAAGTGATACTGCAGGTCGGGCAGCTCCTTCTCCGGCGTCGAGCGCACGAAGGCGCCGGCCTCGGCGAAGTTGCTGGTCAGCATGCCGGTACGGCCGCGGCGGTATTCGCGCAGCGCCCGGAGGCCCATCCACAACCCCTTCATGGTGAAGGCGAAGCCCAGCGCGGTCGTGGTGCGGGCGACCACCGAGACGTCGAGATGGTCCTGCAGGTTCTGCCCCACCGATGGCCGGTCGGCCTTCACGGGGATCTCGAAGGCCTTCAGCTCCTCGCCCGGCCCGACGCCCGACAGCATGAGCAGTTGCGGGCTGTGCACCGCGCCGCCGGCCAGCAACACTTCGCGGTTCGCCCTGACCTCGACGACCTCGTTGCCGCGGTTGTAGGCGACGCCGACGGCGCGGCCCTCCTCGATCAGCACCCGGTTGGCATGGGCCAGGTCGACGATCTCCAGATTGGGCCGCGCCACGCCCTCCAGATAGGCGTGAAAGGCGCTGCAGCGGCTGCCGTCCTTCTGGGTGAGCTGGTAGAGGCCGGCGCCCTCCTGGCGGTCGCCGTTGAAGTCCTCGTTCTCGGCGATCTGCTGGGCGGCGCAGCTTTCGACGTACATCCGTGACATCGGATTGGGCGAGCGGGGGTCGGCGACGTTGAGCGGCCCGCCGATGCCATGCAGGTCGTCGGTCAGACGCTCGTTGTGCTCGGAGCGGCGGAAATAGGGCAGCACCGTCCGCCAGTCCCAGCCCGTGCAGCCTTCCTCGTTGGCCCAGCGGTCGTAGTCGTCGCGGTGGCCGCGGATATAGACCATGCCGTTGATGGCGCTGGAGCCGCCCATCACCTTGCCGCGGGGCCAGAACAGTTCGCGGTTGTCCAGGTTTCTCTGTGGCGCGGTCCTGAGCAGCCAGTTGCTGTTCGGATCCTTCATCGTCTTGATGAGCCCGGCGGGCACGCGCACCGACCAGTCCTGCTTCGCCGGCCCCGCCTCCAGCAGGCAGACCGTCACGTCCGGGTCTTCGGAGAGCCGGCTGGCCAGCACGCAGCCGGCGGAACCGCCGCCGACGATCACGTAATCGAATGACGCCACCGCGTCCCCCTCCCTCTGTCTCTTTCGCCGGACTGCAACGCATAAATGACCGGCGGTCAATATTGCGCCGCGCTTGCGCGCCGCGGCGGACCGGATTATTTTAAGCTTAAAGTAATTTCGGTGAAGGCGGCGGAAACATGAGCGAGAGCGGCAAGGCCCATGTCCTGGTGACCGGCGGCGCGCAGGGCGTCGGCCGCGCGGTGGCGGAGCGGTTTATGGCTGCCGGCCACCCGGTCACCATCACCGGCCGCAAGGCCGAGGCGCTGGCGAAGGCGGCCGGCGAAATGGGCGGCGCGGTCCACGCAATCGCGGCGGATGTCTCGGTCGAGGACGATGTGGCCCGCCTGTTTGAGCAGGCGGCGGAAGCGGGCGGCCCCATAGGCGTGCTGGTCAACAATGCCGGCATGTCGGGTTCGGCGCCGCTGTCGCGCATGTCGGTCGATCATTTCGACCGGATGATGGCGGCGAACGCCCGCGGCGTCTTTCTCTGCTGCCGCGCGGCGGCGAAGCCCATGGCCGACATGGGCGGCGGGCGCATCGTCAACATCGCCTCCACCGCCGGCCTGAAGGGCTATGCCTATGTGGCCGGCTATGTCGCCTCCAAGCACGCCGCGGTGGGGCTCACCCGCGCGCTGGCGCTGGAACTTGCGGGGAAGAACATCACCGTCAACGCCATCTGCCCGGGCTTCATCGAGACACCGATGACGGCGCAGACCATCGCCAACATCGTGGAGAAGACCGGCCGCTCCGAGGAGGAGGCCCGCGCGGAGCTGGTGAAATTCAATCCGCAGAAGCGCCTGATCGAGACCGACGAGATCGCCGATCTGGCGCTCTGGCTGGCGGGGCCCGGCGCGCGCTCGGTCAACGGCCAGGTCATCGCCATCGACGGCGGCGAGAGCGCCTGATGTCCGCGGCCGGCCAGCTCCGTCCCGATCCCAAGCTGGAACTCCGGCTCTGGCTGCGCATGCTGGCCTGCACGGGCGAGATCGAGCGGACCATCCGCAGCCGCCTGCGCGAGGAATTCGACACCACCCTGCCGCGCTTCGACGTCCTGGCGCAGCTCGACCGCGCCGCCGACGGGCTGACCATGGGCGCGCTTTCGGGCCGGCTGATGGTTTCGGCCGGAAACGTCACCGGGCTGGTCAACCGCCTGGCCGAGGAGGGGCTGGTGGAGACGGCGCGCCTGCCGGAGGACCGCCGCACCCAGGTCGTCCGCATGACCGAGGCCGGCAAGCGGGCCTTCGACCGCATGACCCCGGCACATGAAAGCTGGATCGATTCGATGCTTTCGACCCTGACGCCGGGTGAGGCGGAGGCGCTCTATGGCCTGCTGGGCAAGGTGCGCGCCGGCCTGCAACAGGAGGCGGCGCCGTGAAACTGCTCGAACCTCTCGACATAAACGGCATGGTCCTGCCCAACCGGATCGCGGTGCCGGCCATGGTCACGCGCCTCTCGGGCGAGGACGGCTTCGTCAATGACGACATCGTCGACCGCTACCGCCGCTATGCCGAGGGCGAGGTCGGCCTGATCGTGGTCGAGGCGATGGCGATCCACCGCTCCAAGTCGGGCCCGCTGCTGCGCATTTCCCATGACGACTTCATCGAGGGGCACCGGCGCCTGGCGGCTGCCGTCCACGAGGCCTCGGATTCGAAGGTGGTGCCGCAGATCATCCACTTCATGAAGGTGGCGCGCTCCGGCTGGCGGCAGCGGATCGAGGATCTGAGCGCCGGGGACATCGAGAGCATCATCGAGGACTTCGGCCTCGCCGCGCTGCGCGCCCGGGAGGCGGGCTATGACGGCGTCGAGCTGCACTCGGCCCACGCCTACACGCTGTCGTCGTTCCTCAGCCGCCGCAACCGCCGCAAGGACGCCTATTCGGGCCGCACCCTGGAGGGCCGGCTGGCCATGTTCGGTCGGGTGATGGCGGAGGTGCGCCGCCGCGTCGGCGACGACTTCCCTGTCGGCATCCGCTTTCTGGCCGAGGAAGCGATCAAGGACGGCTACACGGTCGACGAGGCGAAGCGCATCGCGCTGCGCATGGCCCAGGCGGGCGTCGACTACATCTCGCTGTCGGTGGGCGGCAAGTTCGAGGATGCGGTCCACCGCGAGGGCCAGCCGCTCTATCCCTATACCGGCTATTCGGGCGACCGCTGCATGCCGGGGAACTGGTATCCCGGCCTGCCGCACGCCCATCTGGCCGCCGAGATCAAGGGCTTCATCAACGCAAAGGGTTACCATCCCCCGGTCATCTCGGTGGGCAAGATCGCCGACCCGGTGGACGCCGAGCGCCTGCTGGCCGAGGGCAAGGCCGACATCATCGGCATGGCGCGCCAGCTGCTGGCCGACCCGGACTGGCCGAAGAAGGTGCGCCAGGACCGCGCCGACCGGATCGTGCGCTGCATCTACTGCAATGTCTGCAAGCAGCTCGACGAGAACTTCAGGGAGGTGCACTGCTTCCTCTGGCCGAAGGGCGCGCGACAGGCGCCGGCTGACGATCCGGATGGCGCCGCGCCGCAATGGCCGGAAGACGGCGCGGCGCTGGCCGCCGCGGTCGACGGCGGCCAGGTTCGGCTCGCCTGGAAGGCGGCCGACGGCGTGATCGGCTATGACGTCTACCGCTCCGAGGACGGCGGGCCGGCGACGGTCGCCGAGGCGGTGAAGTCCACCAGGCACGTCGACCGCACGGTCCTGGGCGGTCTGACCTACACCTATTACGTCCGCGCCTTCGACGCCCACGGCAATGCCGGGCCGCCGTCGGAAGCCGTGACCGTGGAGATGCCCCTGCCGGAGGGGCTGCCGTTCCGGGAGGCGGCCGATGTCCGCTGAGCCCTTCCAGCCGACGGGCCGCTCGGCCCATGTCGACAGCTTTGCGCGCGACCGGCTGCCGCCGAGGGACCAGTGGCCGACGGTGTCCTTCGATGGCCTGCCCGAACTCCGCGCCTATCCCGGTCAGATCAACTGCGGGGCCGCCCTGCTCGACCGCGCGGCGGAACGGTTTCCCGACCGGCCGGCCTATCTCTATCGCGACCGTGTCTGGAGCTATGCCGAACTGAAGGCCCGCGCGGACCGCATCGCCCATGTCCTGGTCGACGATTGCGGCATCCGGCCCGGCAACCGGGTGCTGATCCGTGGCGCCAACACGCCAATGTTCGTGGCCATCTGGTTCGCGGTCATGAAGGCCGGCGCCATCGCGGTGGCGACCATGCCGCTGCTGCGCGCCAGGGAACTGGTCTACATCGCCGGGAAGGCGGAGGTGGCGCTGGCGCTCTGCGACCGGCGGCTGGAGGAGGACATGGCGAAGGCGGTGGCGGCCAGCGATCACCTGCAGCGCGTGGTTCACTTCGCCGGGGATCTCGCTTCCGAGGACGAACTGGAGCGGGCCATGGCCGGGAAGCCGGAGAGCTTCGCCGCGGCCGACACCGCGGCCGACGACGTCTGCCTGATCGCCTTCACCTCCGGCACCACGGGCCAGCCCAAGGGCTGCATGCACTTCCACCGCGACGTCATGGCGATCAACGACACCTTCTGCCGCCATGTGCTCCGGCCCGACGAGACCGACGTCTTCACCGGCAGCCCGCCGATCGCCTTCACCTTCGGTCTCGGCGCCCTGGTGACCTTTCCCGTTTCGGTCGGCGCGGCGACCCTTCTGAGCGAACAGTTCACCCCGGAGACCACGCTACAGGCGATCCAGGATCACCGCGTGACGACACTGTTCAGCGCACCCACCGCCTTCCGCGCCATGACCGCCCTGGCCGCGGACTATGACCTTTCCTCGCTGACCAGGTGCGTCAGCGCCGGCGAGACGCTGCCCGGCCCGGTCTGGGAGGGCTGGCGCAAGGCCACCGGGGTGCGAATCATCGACGGCCTCGGCTCGACGGAGATGCTTCACATCTTCATCGCCGAGCGGCCCGAGAACATGCGCGCCGGGCTGACGGGCCGCGCCATTCCCGGCTACGAGGCGCGGGTGGTGGGCGAAGACGGCCGCGACTGTGCGCCCGGCGAGATCGGCCTCCTGGCGGTGCGGGGCCCGACGGGCGTGCGCTATCTGGACAACCCGGAGCGGCAGGCGGACTACGCCCGGGGGGGCTGGAACTTCACCGGCGACAGCTACGCCATGGAGGCCGACGGCTGGTTCCGCTACGCCGCGCGCTCCGACGACATGATCATCTCCTCGGGCTACAACATCGCCGGCCCGGAGGTGGAGGCGGCGCTGCTGACCCATCCGGACGTCGCCGAGTGCGCCGTGGTCGGCGCGCCCGACGAGGAGCGCGGGCAGGTGGTGAAAGCGTTCGTGGTGCTGCGCCGGGGCGTGGCGAACGGGCCGGCGACCGCGAAGGCGTTGCAGGATCACGTCAAGGCGGAGATCGCCCCCTACAAGTATCCGCGGCAGGTCGCGTTCGTCGACGAACTGCCGAAGACGCAGACCGGCAAGGTGCAGCGCTTCGTGCTGCGCGAAGGAGAGGAAGGCTGATGGTCGAGAAGGTCGATATCAGGGCGGCGCTGGCGGACCGGCCGTTCTTCAGGGGCCGGGCGCCGGACAACGAGGCGGAAGCCGGCGCGGCCTTCGCCAGGCTGGGCCGGATCAACAACGGCGAGATCTTCGCCGGCAGCTACTCGGGAGACACGCCCTGGGAGCGTCACCGCAAAGGCGACGAATTGGTGCAGGTGCTGGATGGCGCCACCACCATCACGATCCTGACGGCCGAAGGCGCGGAGCGCCATGAACTGAGGGGCGGACAGTTCGTCGTCGTGCCGGCCGGGTGCTGGCACCGCTTCGAGACGCCGGACGGGGTCACCGTGATGACGGCGACACCCCTTCCGACGGACCACTCCAGCGCCGCCGATCCGAGAATGGAGGAGAACTAGACGGAATTATTCTGCAGCCGCTGGCATTCCGGGCGCATCGGATGCATCATAATGCAGTTATCCGGGTCCGCTGCGCGGGTCGGGCAAGAGACGAGAGGGGCAGGCCGCCGTCGCATTCGTTTGCGATCCGGTCTAATCTCCCCCGTGACAGGTTGAGGCGAAAGCAATCAGGGAGGCTTCGCAAATGCTGAAGAAGACACTGACCATGGCGGCCGGGCTCGCCATGCTGGGATCGGCCGTGCAGGCCGACGACCAGACGGTCGACATCGGCTTCGTCACCACGCTGACCGTGGGGCCGGCGGTCATCGGCCGCGACATGCAGGACGCAGTCGATCTCGCCGTCGAACATCTCGGCGGCGCCATGGCCGGCAAGAAGATCAACGTCATCTACGAGGATGACGGCTTCAAGCCGGAGATCGGCAAGCAGAAGACCGAGAAGCTGGTCAACTCCGACAATGTCGATTTCGTTGCCGGCTACATCTGGTCGAACGTGCTGCTGGCGTCCTACAAGTCGGTGGTCGGCAACGGCCCGTTCCTGATCTCGTCGAACGCCGGCCCGTCCCAGATCGCCGGCAAGCTCTGCCACGAGGACTTCTTCTCGACGTCCTGGCAGAACGACCAGACGCCGATGGCCATGGGCGAGGTGCTGAATCAGCGGGGCGTGAAGTCGCTCTACATCATGGCGCCGAACTACGCCGCCGGCAAGAACATGGTCGAGGGCGTGGAGCGGACCTACAAGGGCGAGATCGTCGGCAAGGACATGACCAAATGGCCGGGCCAGCTCGACTTCTCGGCCGAGCTCGCCAAGGCCCGCGCGTCGGGCGCCGAGGCCGTGTTCGTCTTCTATCCGGGCAAGGCGGGCGTGCAGTTCTTCAAGCAGTACGAACAGGCGGGCCTGAAGAGCGAAATCCCGCTCTACTCGGTGTTCACCGTGGATTCCATCAGCCTGCCGCTGCTCAAGGATCTGGCGGTCGGCAGCCTGAACACCCAGACCTGGAGTCCGGATCTGGACAACGCGACGAACAAGAAGTTCGTCGCCGACTACAAGGCGAAGACGGGCCGCTACCCCTCGTTCTACGCCGCGCAGTCCTACGACACGATCCTGCTGATCAATTCGGCGGTCGAGGCGGTGAACGGCGACCTCTCCGACAAGGCGGGCATGCGCGCGGCGATGAAGAAGGCCGACTTCGAATCCACCCGCGGCCGCTACAGCTACGGCAACAACCACTTCCCGATCCAGAATTTCTATCTGCGGGAGGCCTACAAGAACGAGGCCGGCGAATACACCGTGAAGACGGTGCAGACCGTCTTCGAGAACCACCAGGACTCCTACGCGTCCGAGTGCGGCATGTAGCATTCCGGTCCTGAACACGACACGCGCGGCTCCGGGCGCCTGCCCGGGGCCGTCTGTGTTCACAGGCGAAATCGGACAATGAACTGGATCCTACTCGTCGAGCAGGTGCTGAACGGCGTGCAGCTCGGGCTGCTGCTGTTCCTGCTCGCCGCCGGCCTGACCCTGGTCTTCGGAATCATGGACCTGGTCAATCTGGCCCATGGCTCGCTGTACATGATCGGCGCCTTCATCGCGGCGTCGCTGACCCAGCTCACGGGCTCCTTCGTGATCGCGGCGATCCTGACCCTGCCGGCGACCATGCTGGTCGGCATGGCGGTGGAGGTGCTCTGCCTGCGCACGCTCTATGACCGCGACCACCTGGACCAGGTGCTGGCCACCTTCGGACTGATCCTGTTCGCCGACGACTTCGTCCAGCTCGTCTGGGGCCCGGCGGGCATGGACATTCGCCTGCCGGAGTTCCTGCGCACCAGCTTCGAGATCCTGCCCGGGGTGGTCTATCCGACCTACCGCGTGGCGATCATCGTCGTCGGCCTCGCCGTGGCCGCATTCCTCTACTTCCTCGTCGCCAGGACCCGCATCGGCATGCTGATCCGGGCCGGCGCCTCGAATCGCGAGATGGTCGGCGCGCTGGGCGTCAACATCCGCCTGCTGTTCACCCTGATCTTCGGTCTCGGCGCAATGATGGCGGGCCTGGCCGGACTGATGGCCGGCCCGATCCTGACGGTGCAGATCGGCATGGGGAACGACATCCTGATCCTGGCCTTCGTCGTCATCGTCATCGGCGGCATCGGCTCGATCCGCGGCGCCTTCGTGGCGGCGCTGATCGTCGGCCTGATAGACACCGTCGGCCGCGCCTTCCTGCCGGAGATCCTGGGCCTTTTCGTCGGCCAGCTGGCCGCCGACACCGCCGCGCCTTCGATCTCGTCGATGATGAGCTATCTGCTGATGGCCGTGATTCTCGCCTTCCGGCCCGAGGGCCTGTTCCCGCCGAGGAGCGGCTGATGAGCCGTTACGAATGGATCGTCGGCTTCGCCGTGATGGCGGTGCTGCTGGCCCTGCCGAGCATCGCCGACATGGCCGACGAGCCCTTCTGGGTGACCCTGGTGGCGCGGACGCTGGTGGTCGGCATCGGCGCCATCGGGCTCAATCTGGTGCTGGGCTATGGCGGCATGGTCAGCTTCGGCCACGCCGCCTATGTCGGCATCGGCGCCTATGTGGTCGGCATCGGGTTCCACCACTATTTCGAGGACGGCTACGAGTGGATGAACAATGGCTGGATCCAGCTGGTGGCCGCGCTCGGCATCTCGGGTCTGGCGGCCCTGGTGATCGGCGCCATCTGCCTGCGCACCCGCGGCGTCTACTTCATCATGATCACGCTCGCCTTCGCGCAGATGGTCTACTTCGTCTTCGTCGGCCTCGACATCTACGGCGGTGACGACGGGCTCTCGCTCTACGAGATGCCGACCTTCGGCGGCGGTGCGACGCTGGGCGACGACCGCGATCTCTACTACGTCGCCTGGGTCGCCATGGCCGGTTCGCTCTTCCTGGTGCACCGCCTGATCAACGCCCGCTTCGGCATGGTGATCCGGGGGGCGAAGTCCAATGACCGCCGCATGAAGGCGATCGGCTTTCCGACCTACCGCTACCGGCTCACGGCCTTCGCCCTTTCGGGCATGATCTGCGGGCTGTCGGGCTTTCTGACGGCCAACCTGACCGAGTTCGTCAGCCCCGACATGATGCACTGGACCCGCTCCGGCGACCTCATCATCATGGTGGTCCTGGGCGGCATGGGCACACTGTTCGGCCCGGTCTACGGGGCGCTGGCGTTCCTGCTGGTGGAGGAGCTGCTGTCGGCCTTCTTCCAGCTCTGGCGGCTGTGGTTCGGGCCGTTGCTGATCCTGGTGGTGCTGTTCGCGCGCGGCGGCATCGTGGGCCTGCTGAAGGGCCGGGTGGGACGCAATGGCTGAACCGGTGCTGAAGATCGAGAATCTGGTCAAGCGCTTCGGCGGGCTGACCGCGACCGACCATGTCTCCATGGATATCCGCGCCGGCGAGGTGCACGCGGTCATCGGCCCGAACGGCGCGGGCAAGACCACGCTGATCGGACAGCTGACCGGCGAAATCCGGCCCGACGGGGGGCGCGTCCTCTTCGACGGGCGCGACATCACCGGCCTGCCGGTGCACCGCCGCTCCGCCATCGGCCTGGCGCGATCGTTCCAGATCACCAATATCCTGGCGGATTTCACGGCGCTGGAAAACGTCGCCCTGGCGGTGCAGGCCCATGCGGGCCACAGCTTCCGCTTCTGGAAACCGGCGGCGCGCGACGCGACCCTGACGGAACCGGCCCGCGCGGTGCTGGAGAAGGTGGGTCTGGGCGCACGCGCCGACATCCCCGCCGCCAGCCTCGCCCATGGCGAACAGCGCCAGCTCGAGATCGCCATGGCGCTGGCCACCGGGCCCAGGGTGCTGCTGCTGGACGAGCCCATGGCCGGCATGGGCCCGGAGGACAGCCAGCACATGGTCGCCATTCTCGCCGGGCTGAAGGGCGATGTCACCATTCTGCTCATCGAGCATGACATGGACGCTGTCTTCGCCCTGGCGGACCGAATCACCGTGCTGGTTTACGGTCGCGCCATCGCCACGGACGCGCCGGAAGCGATCCGCAGCAACCCGGAAGTCCGCGCCGCCTATCTGGGGGAGGATCAGGATGCTTGAGGTCGAGGCGCTGGAGACCGCCTATGGCCGCAGCCAGGTGCTCTTCGGCATGGCGCTGAAGGTCGGCGCGGGCGAGGTCGTGACCCTGATGGGCCGCAACGGCATGGGCAAGACCACGACCATCCGCTCCATCATGGGCATGACGAAGGCGTATGCCGGCTCGATCCGTTTCGAGGGCCGCGAGATCCGCGGTCTGCCCTCCTACGCCGTGGCCAAGCTGGGTCTCGGCCTGGTGCCGGAGGGACGCCAGATCTTTCCCAACCTGTCGGTGCGCGAGAATCTGGTGGCCACCGCCGGCAACCGGTCGGAGGGCCCGCGGCGCTGGACCCTGGAGAATGTGCTCGAAGCCTTCCCCCGCCTCGCCGAGCGCAAACGCAACATGGGCAACCAGCTCTCGGGCGGCGAACAGCAGATGCTGGCCATTGCGCGGGCGCTGATGACCAATCCGAAGCTGTTGCTGCTCGACGAGGCGACCGAGGGGCTGGCGCCGCTGATCCGCGCGGAGATCTGGGACATTCTCGCTCGGCTCAAGGCCGAGGGGCAGGCCATCCTGGTGATCGACAAGAACATCGCCGCACTGACGCGGCTGGCCGACCGCCATACCATCATCGAGAAGGGCGCCGTCGCCTGGTCCGGCGGATCGGCGGAACTCCGGGCCGATCCCGGGATCGTCCAGCGCTATATCGGCGTCTGATGCGCCGGCCGGCTTAAGATCGGCTTAACGGATTTTCAATGGCTGGCCCGGATAGTCGGCGCAGGGCGCGGAAGCGCCGGCATTCCGCAAGGCCGAAAGACGCCATGATGTACGAACTCGATAATCCGCAGGACGCCCGGCGGTATTCCGAAACGGCGATGCAACTGATCGAGAGCTACGACATCCACGCCACCCCGGACTATTTCCGCCTTCTTTACGACTATGCCTCCGAACGCGATCCCGTGGTCGCGAAGAAGCTGCGCGACGTCAGTGATGAAACGCCCGAAGTCTTCCGCAGAGCGGCCGAAGACCTGGTCACCAGCCACTATGGCGTCGACCGCAGCGTGCGCCTGGTGACCGAAACCGGCGACGCCATGCAGGACCAGATCCGCGAGGTCGTCCGCCAGGTCAACGACGCCGGCGACGACGTCCACGACTTCGGCGACGCCCTGGACGGCCTGGCCGACAATCTCGGCAATCTCGACGGCGGCGGTACCATGAAGACCCTGGTCTCCCAGATGATCATGGTGACCCGCCGCATGCGGGCGAAGTCGGACCAGCTGGAACAGGATCTGAAGCAGTCGGCGAACGAGATCCGGAACCTGCAGGACCGGCTGGAGGAATCGCGGCGCGAGGCCCTGACCGATCTGCTGACCGGCATCACCAACCGGGCCGGATTCGACCGGGCGCTGCGCCGCCAGACCGAGTGGGCGACCGAGGAAGGCTCCCACCTCTCGCTGGTGATGTGCGACATCGACCACTTCAAGAACTTCAACGACACCTATGGCCATCAGCTGGGCGACCAGGTGCTGAAGCTCGTCGGCGGCGTGCTGCACGGCAGCCTCAAGGGCCGCGACGTGCCCTGCCGCTATGGCGGCGAGGAGTTCGCGCTGATCCTGCCCGAAACGCCGGTGGACGGGGCGCAGAAGGTAGCCGACAACATCCGCAACACGATTGCCGCCAAGCGCATCGTGCGCAAGAGCACGGGCGAGACCATCTCCCGCGTGACCATGTCCTTCGGCGTCGCCGAGTACCGTCTGGGCGAAGCGCCGGCGGCGCTGGTCGGCCGCGCCGACGCCGCGCTCTACCGCGCCAAGTCCGAGGGCCGCAACCGTGTCTGCCGCGAGGAGACCCCGGCCGCCGTCATTGCCGCCGAGTAACCGGCCGACGCCTGCGGCCTCGCCCTCTCTTGGGGCTTTATCCCGCTCCGCCTTTGTATCATAAGGGGATGGGGAGGGTGCGCATGACTGAAGACATCCCGCTGCTGCGCCAAGACCGGGACGGCGTCGCCTGGCTGACCATGAACCGGCCGAAGGCGCTGAACGCGCTCGATCGGCCGCTCGTCGGCGCCATGCACGGCGCCTTTCTGGACGTGGAGCGCGATCCGGCTGTGCGCGCGGTCGTGCTCACAGGCGCGGGCCGGGCCTTCAATGCCGGCGCGGACATGTCCCTGCTCGACGGTATCGCCGGGGCCGACGACCCCGGCGGGCGCGTCGCGACGGCGATGGAAACCTCGTTCAATCCGATGATGCGGGCGCTGTTCGCCATCTCCAAGCCGGTGATCGCCGCGGTGAACGGTCCGGCGGCGGGGGGCGGGGCCTCGATCGCACTGGCCTGCGATATCGTCGTGGCCGCGCGCTCGGCCTATTTCCAGCTCACTTTCGGGCCGAACCTGGGCATCGTGCCCGATATTGGCGGCTCGTGGCTGTTCCCGAATACCGCCGGCCGGGCAAGGGGCCTCGGCGCGGCGCTGACCGCTGACCGCATCTCCGCCCCCGACGCCGCCGCCGGCGGCCTGATCTGGCTCTGCGTGCCCGACGACCTGCTGGCTGACAAGGCCGGCGAACTGGCCGGGCGGTTCGCCAAAGGGCCGACGGTGGCCTATGGCCTGATCAAGGAAGCCTTCCGCCGCTCGCCCACCGCGGATCTGGACGAGCAGCTCGCCCTGGAAGCCCGGCTGCAGCGGCGAGCCGGCGCGACCAATGACTTCGCCGAAGGCGTCAGCGCCTTCCTGGAAGGACGCCAACCGGCCTATCGGGGCCGCTAGGGGCACGAAATGGATCTCGACTTCGAGCACATTCTCTATGAAGCGAAGGACGGCGTGGGCTGGATCACGCTGAACCGGCCCGACCGGCTCAACGCCTTCGCGCCTTCCATGCCGCTGGAGATCATGGCCGCCGTGCGGGCCGCCGGCGGCGACGCCGCCGTCCGGGCGCTCGCCATTACCGGCGCCGGGCGCGGCTTCTGCGCGGGCGCCGATCTCGCCGGCGGCGCGGCCAGGCCGGCCGAGGGCGAACGGGATGCAGGCCGCCTGCTGGAGATCGCCTACAACCCGATGATCAGGGCCATGCGCGACTGCCCCAAACCCATCGTGGCGCTGGTCAACGGTCCCTGCGCCGGCGCAGGAATGAGCCTCGCGCTCGCCTGCGACATCGTTATCGCCGCGAAATCGGCGGTCTTCCTGCAGGCGTTCTGCAATATCGGTCTGGTCCCCGACGCCGGGAGCACCTGGTACCTGCCGCGCTCGGCCGGCCGGGCGCGAGCGCTGGGCATGGCGCTGCTGGGCGACAAGGTCACGGCCGAGGAGGCCGCCGACTGGGGCATGATCTGGCGCGCGGTCGACGATGACGCGCTGATGGGCGAGGGCGGCGAAGTGCTGCGCAAGCTGGCCAACGGGCCGACCCGGGGGCTGGGCCTGATCCGCCGCGCGGTGCACGAATCCTTCGAACAGGGCCTCGACCGGCAGCTCGACCTGGAGCGCGACAGCCAGCGCATCGCCGGCTCCACGAAGGATTTCGCCGAGGGCGTCACCGCCTTCCTGGAGAAGCGCCCGCCGCGCTTCACCGGCGGCTGATCCATGAGCCACGATCCTGAACACGTCGCGCGGGCCGCGGCGAAACGGATGTATGCGACCGACCATGCGGCCCGTTCGCTGGGCATCCACGTGATCGATGTCGGTCCCGGACGTTCGGTGCTCGGGATGACCGTGCGCAGCACCATGGTCAATGGCCACGACATCGGCCACGGCGGGATGACCTTCACCCTGGCCGACACGGCCATGGCCTATGCCTGCAACTCCTACAATCAGATCTCGGTCGCCCATACGACCCAGATCACCTTTCTGGCGCCGACCTATGCGGGCGACGTGCTGAGGGCCACCGCCTCGGAGACGGCGGTGCGCGGGCGGACGGGGATCTACGACGTCCGGGTACAAAACCAGAAGGGTGAGACGGTGGCCGTCTTCCGCGGCCAGACCCAGAACCTCAAGGGCAAGCTGGTCGAGGACCTGCCCATCACCCGCGAGATCTGAGAGGAGGCCGATCTTGAGCAGCGATCCCAGAGCCGAGCTTGAGCCGATCGAGACCGCGAGCCGCGACGAGCTGCAGGCTCTGCAGCTCGAACGGATGCGCTGGTCGCTTGCGCGGGCCTACGGGAACGTGGCCCACTACCGCCGCGCCTTCGATGCCGCCGGCGTCCATCCCGACGACCTGAAGGACGTCGCCGACCTGGCCAGGTTCCCCTTCACCACCAAGGCCGATCTTCGCGACAACTACCCCTTCGGCATGTTCGCCGTGCCCCGGGAACAGGTGGTGCGCATCCATGCGTCATCCGGCACCACGGGCAAGCCGACCGTGGTCGGTTACACGGACAAGGACATCGACACCTGGTCGAACGTGATGGCGCGCTCCATCCGCGCCGCCGGCGGCCGGCCCGGCGACATCGTTCACGTGGCCTATGGCTACGGCCTGTTCACCGGCGGGCTCGGCGCCCATTACGGCGCGGAGCGGCTGGGCTGCACCGTCGTGCCCATGTCGGGCGGCCAGACCGAGAAGCAGGTCCAGCTGATCCACGATTTCGGCGCGCGCATCATCATGGTCACGCCCAGCTACATGCTGGCCATCGCCGACGAGATGAAGCGCCAGGGCCTCGATCCCGCGAAGTCGCCGCTGGAAATCGGTATCTTCGGCGCCGAGCCCTGGACGGACGAAATGCGTCGCGCCGTCGAGGGCACGCTGGACATGCAGGCGATCGACATCTTCGGCATTTCCGAGATCATCGGGCCCGGCGTCGCCCAGGAATGCATCGAGACGAAGGATGGTCTGCATATCTGGGAGGATCACTTCTACCCGGAGGTCATCGACCCGCAGACCGGCGAGGTGCTGCCCGAGGGCGAACTGGGCGAACTGGTCATCACCACGCTGACCAAGGAAGCCCTGCCCATGGTCCGCTACCGCACGCGCGACCTGACGCGGCTGAAGCCGGGCACGGCGCGCACGCACCGGCGGATCGAGAAGATCACCGGGCGTTCCGACGACATGCTGATCATCCGCGGCGTCAACCTCTTTCCCACCCAGATCGAGGAACTGCTGCTGCAGGATCGCCGCCTCAGCCCCCATTATCAGCTGGTGATCGCGCGGCCGGGCCACATGGACGAGCTGACGGTCCGCGTCGAGCCCGCCGTCGAGACCGCCGGCGACGCGGATGCCGTCCAGGCGGCGGCGAAGGACCTGCAGCATCGCATCAAGACCATGTGCGGCGTCTCGGCGAAGATCGACATGCGCGACGTCGGCGGCGTCGACCGCTCCATGGGCAAGGCGCAGCGCATAGTGGACAACCGTCCGAAGTAGTAGGATCGGCGCGATGCGCACCTACACCAATCCCGTCTTTGACTATGCCCGTCCGGCGGAACTGGACGGCGACGTCCCGCGCCGGCCCGTGGCGATCGCCGGCGGCGGGCTGGTGGGGCTGACCATGGCGCTGGACCTGGCGCGGCGCGGCGTGCCGGCGATCCTGTTCGACGAGGATGACACCGTCTCCTACGGCAGCCGCTCGGTCTGCCAGGCCAGGCGCACGCTGGAGATCTGGGACCGCCTCGGTGTTGCGCAGCCCATGATGGAGAAGGGCGTGACCTGGAACGAGGGCCATGTGTTCTACGGCGAGGAGCGCATCTACACCTTCAACCTGCAGGACCATCCGGCGGCCAGGTTCCCCGCCTTCATCAACCTGCAGCAATACTACTGCGAGGAGTTCATGGTCCGCCGCGCCGCGGCCGAGCCGCTGATCGACCTGCGCTGGCGTCACCGCGTCACCGCGCTGGAACAGGACGGGGGCGGCGTGCGGCTGACCGTGGAGACGCCCGACGGGACCTTCGTCCAGCCCTGCGACTGGCTCATCGCCGCCGATGGCGTGCGCTCGACCGTGCGGCAACTGATGGGACTGGACTTCGAAGGCCAGGTCTTCGCCGACCACTTCCTGATCGCCGATATCGTCATGGAGCGCGACTGGCCGGCCATCCGCCGCTTCTACTTCGACCCGCCCTGGGGGCCGGAGGACTCGGCGCTGATGCACAAGCAGGCCGACAATGTCTGGCGGCTGGACTTCCAGCTCGGCCCCGATATCGACCGCGACGAGGAACTGAAGGACGAGAACGTCATCCCGCGCGTCAGGCGCATGATCGGCCCCGACACGCCCTTCGAGATCGAGTGGACGTCGATCTACACCTTCCAGTGCCGCAGCCTGGAGCGCTACCGCCACGGGCGGGTGCTGTTCGTCGGCGACGCCGCCCATCAGGTCAGCCCCTTCGGCGCGCGCGGGGGAAATGGCGGCGTGCAGGACGCCGACAATCTCGGCTGGAAGCTGGCGCTGGTGATCGGCGGCGCGGCGGGCCCGGCGCTGCTCGACAGCTATGACGCCGAGCGCCGCGCGGCGGCGGCCGAGAACATCCTGAATTCCACCCGGGCGACGGACTTCATCACGCCGAAGTCGCCGGCCTCGAAGGTCTACCGGGACGCGGTGCTGCAGCTCGCGGGCGCATTCCCCTTCGCCCGGACCCTGGTCAATTCCGGCCGGCTCTCCCTGCCGAAGCGGCTGCTCGACAGCCCGCTCAACGGCCCGGCGGAACTGGACGGGGCGATCCGCCCCGGCGATCCGGTCCCCGCCCTGCCGGTGCGTTGCGCCGCCCGGCCCGAGGCCACGCATCTGATCGACCTGCTGGGGGGCGGCTTCGTGCTGCTGGCCTTCGGCGAGGCGCCGGCGCTGGACGGGATGCCGGCGCCGGTCGAGGTGCTGCGCGCGCCCGGCGACGTCGCGGACGCCGACGGCGCGCTGGCCGCGGCCTTCGGCGCGCAGAACGGCGGCCATGTCCTCGTCCGGCCCGATCAGCACGTGCTGGCGAGCTGGCGCCGGGCGACGGCGGCGGACGTGCGCGCGGTCCTCGAACCTGTACTCGACCCGGAGGCGAAGGCGGCATGAGCAGACTCTTGCGCGAGCCCAACATTCCCGACCCGGACGGCTTCTATCAGGCGCTGATCGAGGCGGTGCAGGGTCTTTCGCCCGACGAGGCGCTGGCCTTCTCCGCCCGGCTCAACCTGCTGCTCGCCAATCATGTCGGCGACCGCGAGGTGCTGGCCGAAGCCATCGCCGCCGCCCGGAAGCCGGACTGACATGGCCCTTCCCTCGAAACCGGAAATCGCGGCAGGCCTGGTCGGCGCGCTGATGCTGGCGAAGCTGGACCGGGGCGGCATAGGCCTGTTCGACGACACCGTCAGCGGCTTCTGGAAATCCTTCTTCGCCGCCGTGCTGCTGGCGCCCTTCTCGGCGCTGCTGCTCTGGGTGGTGCACTATTCCCGGGCGCCCGAGGGGACCGACCTGGGCGCCATCGCGGTGATCGAACTGGTCGGCTATGCCGGGGCCTGGCTGGTCTGGCCGGTCGCGGCCTTCGAACTGACCCGGCTGGCCGGGGTGCAGGACCGCTGCCGGCGCTACATCGTCGCCTGCAACTGGTCCGAGGTCTGGATCATGGCGCTGCAATTGCCCGTGGCCGTGATCTTCGCCAGCGGCGCGCTGGGCGACGACGGCAAGGCCCTGATATACATGGTCATGCTGATGGCGATCCTGTCCTACCGCTTCGTCATCGCCCGCGACGTGCTGGAGATCCCGCCGGTCGCGGCCGCCGGCTTTGCCTTCGCCGACCTGATGGTCGCGGTGATCTGGCAGTTGCTGGTCGACGCGCCCATCCAGCCCTATCTCGCAGCCTCCGGCGCGGGGGCGTGAGGGCCAGCCTCTCCTCCGATTCCTTCAAGAATCCCGGCACGCTTAAGGTCGAGCCGGTATAAATACCTCTGTCATGTGCGATGCCCAGCCAGGGAGCATGACAGATGCCGGCCATCCCCACCCCGCCGAGGCCCACCTTCACCCGCCCTTTTCGCCCCGCTCACTGGGTTTCGGCGAAGACGCCGATGCGGGATGGCGACATCGTGGGCGCGCAGCGGGCGCTGGCGGATCTGGGTCATTACCGGCCCTGGCCGGATCTCGGCTTCCAGCCGGTCGCCGAGCGGCGGCTGTTC